>JAAFHW010000179.1 GCA_013298525.1 Flavobacteriia bacterium | reverse complement strand
TGCTCCACGATAAGTTCTTTCATTAACTCCATTTTTTTCAAGCATTTTAGCAACCAAAAACACAAACATTGGTCGCATTTGCTTGCCTTTTCGGTTTACAATATAATAGGTAATTCGGTTGAGCAATGCTATTTGAGACGACATCGATTGATGAAACTTTTTCTCAAAAAGTTCCATTTCATCTAAAATTGGTTTTTTTATTTGCGATGTAATATTCATTCGACCCCAAAGATACTTATAAAGTTATAATTTTTAAATGTTAAAGTTTTATTTTTTTATACTTTATATTAAACCTTTTTAATTTATAAATGTCTTATCTTTATAACCTTAAAAAAAGTGACTTTATGAAAACAAAAATCTTAATGCTTGGAATGATTTTATCATTAATGACTATCAGTTGTTCTAAAAAAGACAATGCTGATAATTCAACAATTTCTGCAGATGAAGCTGCAATAAATGCTAAATTTGATGCCGCAAATGATGATGTTTCGGCAATTATCGAAGAACAACTTGATGCTACAATGTCTTCTCCATCTGGTAGAGGTCCGTTAACACCGCCTAGTTGTCCAACAGTTACTAGAACTCCAACACCGATAGGAACTCCATTATCTATAGGAGATAATGTTACTGAAACTATTGATTTTGGAACTGGTTGTTTACATAATGGTCATACTTTAAGTGGAATTATTGTTATTACTTTTACATACAATCCAGGTGTATATCCGCAAGTTGCAACTTATACTTTTAATAATTTCTACCATAATCTAAGAAAATTCACTGGAACTAAAACTTTCACAAGAACATTAGTGTCAAATACAGTAAATACAACTCCACACTATAAAGTAGTTATGGATATGAATATGACTATGACCACTCCAGACGGTAGAACTTTTACAAGAGTTGGTACTCGAACAAGAGAAATAATTGCAGGTCAAAATACACCTATTGATTTAACCGATAATGTATATCAAGTAACTGGAAATTGGACAACAACATATCCTAACACTACGGTTCAAACTAGTACAATAACAAGTCCAATTTTAGTAAAATTTCAATGTATATCTGGAACAAATAATTACAGTCCTCTTTCACAAGGAATTATTACTTTTGTAAGAAACACGCATACAGCAACTTTGGATTATGGAAATGGTTCATGTGATAATACTGCAATTTTCACTTTAGATGGTGTAGCTCATACAATTACATTAAATTAAAATCCACCAAATAAAAATAAAGAAAGCGTTTAGTAAAATTTTTACTAAACGCTTTTATTTTGAAATATAGTAATTATATATTACTTTCTTTATTAGCCAATTGCCCACAAGCTGCATCGATATCTTTGCCACGAGAGCGTCTCACTTTTGCTACAATTCCTGCTTTTTCGAGAGCATTTATATAGGCATTAATACTTTCCTCTGATGCTTGTTGAAACTCGCCGTCGTCAATTGGGTTGTACTGAATTAAATTGACTTTGCAAGGCACATATTTACAGAATTTCACTAATGCTTCTATCGATTTTTGATCGTCGTTTATGTTTTTCCAAACGACATATTCATACGAAATTTTGGATTTTGTTTTTCGGTACCAATATTCCAAACTTTCACGCAAATCAGCTAATGGAAAATTTGTTGAAAACGGCATTATTCGAGAACGAATTTCATCAATTGCCGAATGTAACGAAACTGCTAATTTGAATTTTACTTCGTCATCGGCTAGTTTTTTAATCATTTTTGGAACTCCCGATGTAGAAAGAGTAATTCGTTTCGGTGACATTGCCAATCCTTCTTCCGAAGTAATCATTTCGATGGCTTTCAAGACATTGTTGTAATTCATTAAAGGTTCTCCCATTCCCATAAAAACAATATTTGAAAGCGGATGATTGTAATACAAACGACTTTCTCTATCAATAGCTACAACTTGGTCATAAATTTCGGCTGGTTCCAGATTTCGCATTCGTTTCAAACGTGCCGTTGCACAAAAATTACAATCTAAACTACAACCTACTTGACTTGAAACGCACGCCGTTGTTCGAGTATTGGTTGGAATCAAAACTGATTCTACCACCAATCCGTCATGCAAACGAACGGCATTTTTCACC
>JAAFHW010000178.1 GCA_013298525.1 Flavobacteriia bacterium | reverse complement strand
GGGAGAATCTCACTTGGCAGGACGAAATCCATTTTATGAAACGATGCCTTCGTGGTTTTTGATTCCTGGGGTAATTATTGCCACCGCTGCCACCATCATTGCCTCACAAGCACTGATAAGTGGCTCATACACACTTATTTCCGAAGCAATGAGTATGAATTTCTGGCCTCGTGTAGCTGTAAAAAATCCGACTGATTTAAAAGGTCAAATTTATATTCCGAGTGTCAATAATATTCTTTGGGGTGGGTGTATCATGATGATTCTTTATTTCAAAACCTCCTCGAATATGGAAGCTGCTTATGGTTTTTCTATTACCATTGCCATGCTAATGACAACGCTCTTGCTGAGTTATTTCCTCATTTATATCAAAAAATGGAATATTATTTTTGTAACAGCTATTCTCTTAGTCTTTGTTACGGTAGAAGGTGCTTTTTTCATTGCCAATGTTGCCAAAATAAAAGAACGTTGGATGTTCCTTTTCTTTGAATTATTCATCTTTTTGGTGATGTACATTTGGTTTAAAGCACGAAAAATCAACAATAAGTTTATCAATTTCATCGACTTAAATAGTTACACCACCAAAATTCAAGAACTAAGTGAAGATGAGGGAGTTGATAAATCTGCTACTCATTTAATTTATCTAACAAAGGCAAACCGAAAAAATCAAATTGAGGAAAAAATCATCAAATCTATTTTTGCTAAAAAACCTAAAAGAGCTGATGTTTACTGGTTTTTGCATATCAACAGAACTGATGAACCCTATACGCTCAATTATGATGTAATGGAACTATTAGACGATAAAGTGATTAAAATTGATTTGAATATCGGCTTTAGAGTTCAGCCGAGAGTTGAATTATATTTCAAGAAAATTGTGCAAGAATTAGTATCTCGTAAAGAATTAAATTTACACATTCGTCCAGACGGTTCAACAAAATATAATCCAGAACCCGACTTCAAATTCGTAATTATTGAAAAATTCCTTTCTGTCGAAAATGAGTTTATTTTGAGTGAAGGCATTTTATTGAATAGTTATTTTACCATCAAAAAAATGGGATTGTCGGATGAGAAAGCTTTTGGCATTGATAAAAGTGACATCATTCTTGAACACATACCTTTGGTTTATCAACCAGTTCAAAAATTAGCATTAGAAAGAGTAAAATGAACAATCTTTAATAAAAAAGGCTAAGAAATTAGATTTCTTAGCCTTTTTTATGTTAGTAAACGTGTTTCCAAAATCATCTTAAACTTACGAAGAATAGCAATGATTTTTAGTAAATCTTCGTCATCAGAGCAATCAAAAGACTTGGAAACACAATAGGTCTTCTCTTCCATTGTAACAAATCTCCAAGTAGCTCCAACAATTTCACAACCATATAATGGATTATCAGAACCTTCTTTTTTATTTTCAACCTGAGCAATTAAAAAGGCTTCTAAAATTTGAGCCATTGGGTCGCCCGTTGGATTTTTCTGTGGCTTATATTCCTGAAAGTGAAAATAAGGTTTTTGAAGATAATCCAATACACCTTTGGCAATTACAAAATCAGCTTTAACTGATAGTTTGTATCCTTCCACCTCCGCTGAGAATGATTTATCGAAAAACGAAACAAATTTTTCACCTTCCATTACCTGTCCAAGTTCCAAAACCTGACTGATAAATTTCATTTTATAATCCTCCTCTTTCCAAGTAGCAATTTTATTTGATTTTGCCGTAAGTTTTTGAAAAATTCCTTCTTCTACAACATCAAATTTAGGCAAATCAATAGTAAGCCATTCTTCCATAAGAGGAGTTATAGCGTTATCTATTTTCTTTAAATTGAAAGTGGCAATCATTTCACCTTCTTGCCATTCTTTTTTCTTTGCCATTTTTAGGATTATATCTTCAATGAAAGAGTGATAGAATGAGAAAATAAAAAACAGTTGTCATTTATTTATTCTATTCTATCACTCTTTCATTCTTTTATCATTCTTTAGTCAACCCAAGAGAATTTGTATTCCAATTCTGGCACTTTAATTCTTTCTGTTAAACGAGTCAAACGCTCAGGTAAACGCATTACATAATCCTGTGCTTTTTCTGCTGCACTATTCAAGCCCGTCATCGTTGAGATATTCCAATCATTCAACAGTATCTCT
>JAAFHW010000177.1 GCA_013298525.1 Flavobacteriia bacterium | reverse complement strand
AGTTATTGAAGTATTAGAACGTCATAAAACCGATTTTGTTGGCGTGATAAAAATTCACGAAAATTTTGGTTTTGTTTCTACTGCAAATCCAAAGATGTACACCGATATTTTTATTCCAAAAGACAATTATAACGATGCTGTCGATGGCGATGTAGTTTTGGTTCACATTGAAGATTGGCCTAAAAAAGCCGATTCACCTTTTGGAAAAGTAATAAAAGTACTCGGAAAACCAGGCGAACACAATACCGAAATTCACGCAATTCTAGCTGAATATGGTTTACCGTCCGAATTTCCAATAGAAATTGAAACATTTGCACAACAAATAGATACTTCTATTCAAGAATCTGAAATTGCAAAACGTCGTGATATGCGACAAACTCTTACTTTTACTATTGACCCAAAAGATGCAAAAGATTTTGATGATGCATTATCATTCAAAGTTTTAGATAATGGAAACTATGAAATCGGAATCCATATTGCCGATGTTTCTCATTATTTGCAAGAAGGAACCATTCTCGATGATGAAGCTTATAATCGTGGAACATCAGTCTATTTAGTTGACAGAGTGGTACCAATGTTACCCGAAGTTTTATCAAATTTTGCTTGTTCACTTAGATCAAATGAAGAGAAATATACATTTTCGGCAATATTTGAAATTAATGATAAAGCCGTTATTAAAAATCAATGGTTTGGACGTACTGTAATCGATTCTAACCAACGATTTGCCTATGAAGAAGCCCAATATATAATTGAAAATGGCGATGGAAATATTCCGTTAGAAACATCAATTACTGGAAGTGCGTACAAAGTTTCGGACGAAATTGTTTTTGCAACTTTAAAACTTGACGAATTAGCCAAAATAATGCGTCAAAAACGAATGAACGACGGAGCAATTTCATTCGATAAAGTTGAAGTTAAATTCAATTTGTCTGAAACTGGAAATCCAGAAGGTGTTTATTTTAAAGAAAGTAAAGATTCCAATCATTTGATTGAAGAATTTATGCTTCTCGCTAATAAAAAAGTTGCCGAATTTATAGGAAAACAAAAAAAGACTTTTATTTATAGAATTCACGACGAACCAAATGCTGATAAATTATTGGCAATGTCCGAATTGATTAAGAAATTTGGATATTCTGTTGACTTTAGTTCGGGTTCGGTGGCTCATGCTCTAAACGAATTAATGGCAGAAGTTCACGGAAAAAAAGAACAAAATTTGATTGATACACTCGCCATTCGATCCATGAGTAAAGCTATTTATTCGACCGAAAATATTGGACATTATGGTTTGTCGTTTGATTATTACAGTCATTTTACATCGCCAATTCGACGTTATCCAGATGTAATGGTGCATCGATTATTACAATTTTATCTTGATAACGGAAAATCAGTAAGTCAAGAAATTTACGAATCAAAATGTTTGCATTGCTCGCAAATGGAAGGATTAGCCACAAAAGCCGAACGCGATTCTATCAAATATATGCAAGTAAAATATATGAAAGATCATCAAGATCAAGAGTTTCTTGGAGTTATTTCGGGCGTTACCGAGTTTGGAATTTATGTAGAAATCATCGAAAATAAATGCGAAGGAATGGTACGAATTCGAGATATAAAAGACGATTATTACACCTTCGACGAAAAGCAATATGCACTTGTGGGTCAAACCACTAAAAATTTATTGCAATTAGGTGATGAAATTTTTGTAAAAGTAAAAACCGCCGATTTAGTAAAAAAACAATTGGATTTTTATTTTATTAGAGAAAATTTGTAATAAATTTAGGTATGATTTTTGAATATTAATAAGTAGTAATAATTTAATTATAACATTATGAAAAAGATAGTTTTAATAATTTTTGCGATTGTTTCGCAATTTTCTAACAGTCAAATAACCAAAAATGTTGGCGATTTTAATAAAGTTACTGCTTTTGATCAAATTGATGTCGAGTTGATTCAAAGCAATGAAAACAAAGTAATTCTCAACGGAAACGGTTGTGAAGAAGTAGAACTTGTTAATAAAAATGGCGAACTGAAAATTAGAATGCCGCTCACAAAACTAATGTCTGGCGACAATATTTCGGCAACTGTTTATTTCAAAAAAATTGAAGCTGTAGAAGCAAATGAAGGCTCTAGAATTTCAAGTAATGTAACTTTTGAAGTCATTGCTTTCGATATAATTGCAAAAG
>JAAFHW010000176.1 GCA_013298525.1 Flavobacteriia bacterium | reverse complement strand
CATAATTAACAATATTTTTACCTATTTCCCAATTTGCTTTTATCAATTCGGTATTGATTGCTTTTACCGCATTTCTCTTTGCCTCTTGAATAGTGTTAACTATATTATTTAATAGTTCATTATAATTAGTATCCAGTTTTTGCATAAATTTTTAAAGAATAATCAATAAGATATTTTTATATTATCATGCTAAGAAATCATCATTTGATGCACAATTTCTTTATATAATTTTTCATGTTTTTCGTTAAATTCCTTCCAAGCCAATCCCATTTCTCTCAAATCGTATTTGGCAACAACTGTTCCATAATCTTTCTTATCACCGTTTATAGTTGGGTAGCCAATTACATAGATAGATTGTGCCAATTTAAGTGCCAAATCAATATCATGAGTAGAAAAAATAATTGTATTGTATTCTGATAAATTGCTTAACAAATCAAAAGATTGTTTTACTTCTTCAATATTTCCAACATCTAAACCAGAAAAAGGCTCGTCTAAAACCAAGAATTGATCCGACGAAAAAAGCTGTTCAATGATGGCCGTACGTTGTCTTTGCCCGCCCGAAAGTTCATTTGGGTATTTGTCAACACAGTTTTCTAATCCCCAATTTTTTATAGATTCTTTAATTTTTTTGTCTTTTTCGGTTTCGGATAATTTGGATTTTCTCAATGCAAATTTTAAAGATTGAGCAACTGTTTTGTGTCTAAAAAGCGTGTATTTTTGATTTACAAAACCAATGTCTCCTTCTTTAACTTCTTTGGCAGCATTTATATCTTTGCTTTCAAAATCTTTGATTAATATTTTACCTGAATGCGGTTGAATCAATCCTGTTAATGCTTTGAAAAAAGTAGATTTTCCACGTCCAGAACGACCAATAATAGCGATAATTTGACCAGTTGATTCAATTCCGTGTCGAACTACATCTTTTTCTGTGATGTTGATATCTTTAATAGTTACAACGCCATCATAAGCAACGCTTAGATTTTCAACGTATAATAATGTTTCTTTAAATTCAAATTCCATATGTTATATTTTTGAATATCTAAAAAGTGCTTTTCTTAAAAAATTGATTCCCCAATCAAGTGTTAATCCTATCAAAAGAATGATAATTTGCAAGGCGATAATTCTTCCAAAATTCATAAATTTATCTGAGTTTTTTATTAAAAAACCTAAACCTCCAGAAGCAACCACAATGGATTCAACGGTTACCAACATCATCCAAGTAATGGCAAGATTTTGACGAATAGCATCAATTACATAATCGATTCTTCCTAAAACAATGACTTGCCAAAGCACTTCCAACCGACTGCATTTTAAGGTTTTGGCATGATCAAATTCTTCTTCGGGAATGTCTTTTATTACAGCTATTAATGAAGTAGTTAAGAATGTGGTTAAGAAAATTACCATTATCCAAATTTGCATATTTCGTGCCTCGTGAATAATTAATGTGATGTAAAAAGAAAGTCCTGTAAAAGGCAGAAAACGAAATTTTGTCACAAATTCCGCAATTGGTTTTAATAATGGAATGGGCCATGAATAAGCAAAAAGCATTGCGAAAATGGTTGCCAAAAAAATAGACAAAAAACAAAGTGATAGCGAATGAAAAATATGTACCACCAATCCTTCGGCATACAACCCTTTAAATCCTTCAAAAACTTGGCTAGGTGACGGGAAAAGGTGTTTTTGCCCTGACGTTCCTACAAACCAAAACAATAATAAAACAGCAATCCATACGACCAAAATAATGGTTTTTTGTGAATTGGATATTTTTTCAAACGGTGTGATTAGTTTTTTTAGCATAATGAAAATAAAAGCTGTCATTGCTGACAGCTTTCTAAATTAAATTATTATTTCAAGAATGTAATTACAACTCTTCTATTCTGTGCTTTTCCAGATTCTGAGTTATTATCAGCAACTGGATCCATTGCTCCTTTTCCATCAACTAATTGAAAACGAGATTCTGGAATTCCTTTGTTTTTCAAATACGTTACAATAGCTTGCGCTCTGTTTTTAGACAATGGAATGTTTGTTGCGTCCCCTCCAACATTGTCAGTATGACCCACAATTGTCAATTTAGAATTTTCGGCTTGAATTAATAAATTGTAGATTTTTTCTAAATCTTTAGTTGAATTTCCTTGAACATTAGCACTTCCTGAAGCAAAATTAATTCTCCATTCGCCCGACGCCATAACTTCGGTTGCTTGAGCGGT
>JAAFHW010000175.1 GCA_013298525.1 Flavobacteriia bacterium | reverse complement strand
GTAAATTGTGGACATTGATTAAATCAAATATTTTTGGCATTGACATCGATTCTGATGCGATTGATATTTCAATATTTTCCTTGTATGTAACAATTTTGGATTACAAACAACCTGCGGAAATTGAAACTTTTAAATTCAAAAAATTGAAAGATGAAAATTTCTTTGGCGGACAAGAGGCAGACTTCTTTAATACTAATCACCCTTTCAATACTAAAATTAAACGCCTTGATTTTATTGTAGGAAATCCGCCTTGGGGGCAAATTAGTAAATCAACATACACGGATTACATAAAACAACGGGATATAAAGGAGAACAATAATAAATTGCTTGAGGATAAAATTACTCTTCAAATCGGGGATAAGGAAATTTGCCAAGCATTTATGATCAGAACAAGCGATTTTGCAACAAAAACAAATGTTCCGAAGTGTTGTTTTGTCGTTTCGAGTAAGGTGCTTTATAATACCGAAAGTTCATCTAAAGCATTTAGGAATTATTTTCTTCAGAAATTTCACGTAAAGCAAGTAGTCGAACTTTCTCCTGTAAATAATAAAATAAGAGGGGGCAACCATATTTTTGATAATGCAAGGCAACCCGCAGCTGTTATTGCCTTTAACCCGGAGATGGAAGGTCGATCAACCTCCGAAAATGTTGTGAAACATATTACTGTTAAGCCCAATCGTTTTTTCTTGTATTATAAAACGATAGTAATTGAAAAACATGATGTGAAAAACATTAAGCAAGAATATTTTATAGAACGCTTTGGTGGGTTTGATTGGCTTTGGAAGGTATTGGTTCATGGTAGTGCTTTAGATATCCACTTTATAAAAAAGCTTAAAGAAAATTTCAAGACCGTTCAAACTTACCTTGACGATCTCGGTTATGAGCCAAAGGGAGGATTAAAGGTTACGGATGGGAATAAAAAGAATGATACGTCTAAAATTCTAAACTACGATTATCTTGATGCAGAGAAGGAATTCAGACCATACATAGCTTTACCAAGCAAGAAATGGAAACGTGAGATTCAAATTAGCAATATTGTGGATGGAGAAGTTGGTTACTTACCTGATGTAAAATATTTTGAAGGAAATAAATTATTAATAAAGAAGGGATTGGTATTAGAGCCGAGTCCGGGAGAACATCATTTTGGTGCGGTTTCTGCATTTAATGACCAAAAAATTTGCTTCACATCTACAGTTTGCTCAATAATACCAACTTCTGCAAGTGATGAAGATTCCAAAGTTTTTTTATCAACTCTATCAGCATTATTTAATTCAAAATTGTTTACATATTTTCTGCTCAACACAAGTTCCTCAGCTGGAATTGAACGCACTCGAGTTCACTTTAAAGAATTTTTTGAGTTCCCGATTCAATTAAATGCAAAAATTGGTGAATTAGCATTAAGTATTACAAATAAAGTGAGTGACTTTGGAGATCAAACAGCGCAGAAGGCTAAAATAGAAATTGAAAAGATAGTTGATCAGATTTACAACTTGAATGATATTGAAAGGTCGTTAATTGATTATGCAACCCAAGTTTCCATACCAATATTATTAAGAGAAGAAAACTCGATCATATTTAAAGAACTAAATTTTGATAATTCGAAAGATCGGGATTATTTAAAAGGGTATATAAATGTATTCTCCTTAGCATTAAAGAAAAGATTTGATCGAATAAACAAAGTAATCCGAGCGGAGGTTTTATATTCAGATTATTTTATTAGAATAAATTATCATATTGAATCTTCTGGCAAAATAGACACTTCATATAGTAGAAAAAGCAATGATGATTTGGAAGTTTTACTGGGTGATTTAGGTGTTTATAGTGTATGTAAGGATTTGTATATCCAACAAGATGTTAGAGGCTTTACCAAAACCTCTTTCTATATTATTAAACCAAATGAAAGAAAATTGTGGCATCCTGCTGTTTCATATTTAGATGCCCTTGAGTTTGAAGAAGAAATCACAAAAGCTGAAATAAAACAAGTAAAATTAAAAACTAAGAATGAAAGGAGTTGAAGAATTTTTAACCAATAATTTTGGCGAACATGATTCAACTTTTAATCAATGTTTGAACTTAATTGTATATGGGTATAGCTTGCTTGAAAAACAAGAGAAGTACTCACGATCTTCAATTTTAAATATTACAACTACTTTAAGAGGCAAAGCTGCAAAGAAAGTTGAACTGGAAGATTATTTGAGAAATGATTTAGTGCA
>JAAFHW010000174.1 GCA_013298525.1 Flavobacteriia bacterium | reverse complement strand
CCATAATTACTGATTTCTAATTTATCTGGATAAACACTTATCATTGCACTTGCTGAAACATTTGAATAGTCCCGATGAATTAAAGCATTCATAACTCCTTCTCTCAATGCTTGAATAGGATATTGAAGTTTGTCTTTTCTTTGCCAATCATTATCATTAAATGTACTTTGAAGTTCTAAATTGTTTTGAAAAAAATTATCAATGCTTGTGATATTTTTGAATAAGTTATTTTCAAGTACCAAATCATTCTGAATAAAAGAGCCTGTCTTACTATTAATAAATTTGGTTACTCGAAAACGACATTGTGGAAGATAATAAGTTGGATTTTTCGCAAAAAGAACAACTGCGGCATTAGTAAGATTGCCATTCTGTAAAAGCCCATATTGTTGCAAGAAACTTTCAATATTACTTATTTCCTGTTTACTTCTTCCTGTTTCATTAATATGATTAATTGTTTTTTCAATCTCTTCTGTATCTAAATCATTAACATTTATGTATGTTGCTAATTGACGTTCCCAATGAAGTTCAGATTTAGAACGTTGTTCAATAATTCTCTGAATATCAAAGCTACTTGGTTTTAGAGTAGTCGCATTTTTTCGATAATATAATGACCCATCAGAGTATATATATGGTTTTTTAGACCCTTCTGGAACTTCAACTAAAAGAATATTTTTTAATTGAAACTGACAGATTGAAACGCTAATTAAGGTATCTGGAATTATATTATTGATTAAGTATTTATTTAGTGAAATGGCTTTTTCTTCTGCATATTCGACTCCTAAGCATTCCTTAGAATCGCTAATGCCTACGAGAATTGTCCCACCAGATTTATTCAAAAAACTGCATACAGTTTTTCCTATATCTACTTCATTTACACTTGTTTTGAACTCTACTTGTTCACCCTCACCTTGACGAATGAGGTCTTGGAGAAATTTTTCTGGTATCATGATAGAGTTGTTTTATCAATTATAAATTTGCTTTTTACCCTTTTAATGTCAGCAAACTGAGCCGATATATATTCCAAAATATTATCAATTTTCGTAAACTCTTGTACCCAATTACCTGTACGCTCTTTTATTGGAATATGATTTCTGATAGCATCGTTATACATTGCAATTACCTTTATGTCATCCATTACTGAACATTTTTTGAATTTAAAGTCTGGATTGGGGACTTCTTTTTCGTCAAACATAAATTGCTTCAATATTTGTCGTGCAAAAACGACATGATGATGGGCAAGAAACCAACGTGGTTTATCTAATTCGATGGCTGTGAGAATTTCACGATGAGTAATTGAGAGTCCTCCTTTTTCTTCAATACCTGAGCCGTAAAAAGGACGAATAATACTTAAAAATAAATCACATTCAGAAACTGCTTTGATACAATTATCCAAAGCTGACATATTAGAATATACAGGCATAGTGCCTAAATGAGAATTCCACACTTCATAACCCAAACCTTTCAACGTTGCACAAATTTGCTCAATATCTCTATCAAATCCCCCATAGACGGTGGAGGCAATCATTATTATTGGCTTTTTCCTTTTCATAAAGTGTAATCTCAAATTCTATTCTGTCTTATTTTTTTGTTCAAAAGTAATTATTCTATAACATTAGATTAGCTAAATATTTGTTTTCCTTCATTAAGTTGATGACTAATTGTTGTCTTTCGGCAAGGTCAAAAAAAGCATATTTTTCTCGTAACTCAATCCACATTAACTTTCTATCTTTCAATAACTGACTTTCTGTTCCTATCTTACGCTTAATATGACTGAATTTCGCTATTACCTCCGCAAAATAATTCTGCAAATTTTCACGAATCAAGAACTCGTCCGTCCATGAAATTTCAATGTATGGCACACCAATTTCAGTCAATTGACTTTCTATTTGCCATGAATCCATTGATTTCCTATTATCAATTTTAATTTCGGGATGCGTGAGCGTTGTCATAATCTATTCATTTTAAATCAAAAATAAGTGTTTTACCTCTCTATAACAAATGTTTAAATCCAAAACAAAATTACGTGATGAGTAAATTTATTAATCCTGTTTTACCTTGTTTCAATCCCCCCTCCCAAAATCTTCCGAATTTCCACATGATGCTTGAAGGTGTCTTTAAAATTATCGGCATCCCAAGCGATATTTTCTAAAATGATGAGGTTTGTTTTGGTTTCGGGATAATAAAAATTGGCTGAAGCAAAACCCGTTGCGTAGCCACTGTGACCA
>JAAFHW010000173.1 GCA_013298525.1 Flavobacteriia bacterium | reverse complement strand
AATTATTTTATTATCTTTTATTTAATGGAGGTAAACGTACGAAACAATACGACTGAATTTTATTTAACTTTCATAAAATAACTAGTACTTTAGAAGCCACTTTAGTCGCATTGATAGCTAGGTTGAACGAGCCGTTGCTGTTTGCCTTTTTGCGACACTCCTTTTTGTGGTTTTTTAACCGAAATTTCAAAAAGAAATTCTTTAAAATAAAACATCTAACTCATTTTTTAAATATTGACTTTAAGCATTTTACAGAGTTAGCTATTTTATTCTAAAGTACCCGATTTCATAAAACCACGGTTTAACGTATTATTTAGTAAAACTATTTGGGGAAAATTAGGCACTGCTATTTTAAATTAATTGTGTTTAATTATTTTATTCAATCTGACAGTTTAAGTTTTGATTAGTTCATTTTGATAGTTAATAAAATACTACAAAAAGGAGTTAATCATTTTTTTACAACGAATTATGCAACAGGTAATGGTGTTAAGCGCAGTTATTCTTCAGAGTCTACGGTTGCTGAACCTTGTGTTATATCAAGATATGGCCGATACATAAATGGTATCTTGTACTTAGGGTTTAAAATCTCACCACGTTGTTCAAAGAAACCAATCGACACGATTTTTTTTGCAACATCCAATGTTTCTTTTTTTTCTAAAGACCATTTAATCATTAATGTTTCAGCACTTTGTTCTGCTTTGTCACCTCTTAATAATTCAATATATTGCTTTAAAGCAGGAAATTCGGCATAAATAGTTTGTTCAAGTCTTTGTTTACTTACTTCATAAACAGCCTCTTTGAAAGCTTGCCTAGAAATTAGTTGATCACCCTCTAATTCATTGATTCCACTTTCTTGTCTTTTGGATTCTATGGTTCTTGCATGAGTAAATAGTTGAATAAGTTCACGCGGAGAATTTGCTCCTTTGCCGTCCATGGTTCTAGAGAGTAACCAGTCCAATGTGGCGGACTTTCTACTCCCTAAGTCAATTTGAGCTGGAAATAGTCTATAAAAAAGTTGCTCTTGTTTAGTGATATCAGATAAAATTGCAATCTTATTAAGACCAAGTGTTGAAACTAATTCAGAATTATCCAAAATTCTTCTACTTATTAAATTAAGAAGAGATTCCTTAGACCATTGAAGATTTTGGAATTTTGTAATGTGGCTAGCTTCTCTAAATCCTTCACTTGTTATTCTTTGCCATATATCATCTCTCAAAAAAACTTTGATTTTTATTTCATTGAACTGAGCTAAATCTAGATAAGCTTTGAATAAGGCACGTAGCGCATTTGTTTCCAATTCTTCGCTCTCTAAAAATGCTACGTCTAAACGATCAATAATTATCCATAGTTTAATTTTATTCTCAAATAATGATTTTTGCAATAAATCATAAGCGTGTTCAATTGGAATAAGACCCTTTTCGAAATCATTTTTTGTTGGTTCTCCAAACGAAAGGGAAAATTTCTGACCAGAGTACATTCCTGTTTGAGGGTTAAACTCTGCTGTTGTGCTAACTTCCTTACCATTTTTGAATGATCGCATAAAATCAAAACAAACTTTGAGAAAACTCGCTAGTTTATTTTGAGCTGGTATTAAACTACAATCAGTCAGAATATCTCTAACTTTTTTTGCGTGCTTATCATTTATTCCATATTCTTCAAAAATTTGCGCAGTAATAACGAGAAAATATAACTTCCAGAGTCGAATGAACTCTGTTTCTGTTGTTGGAGGGTCATTTTTTAGAGTCGAAAATGCAGTATTTCCTGTTGGATTCTCTGCAATTGATACAAGAATTCCTTCGTCAAATAATGTGTCTATATCATTTGTTATACTTGTGTAAATGGCACTCTTACCTGCTCCTTTAGCACCATACACAATGTCATTCGTACCATTTCTAATCAACTTCCAGAACTCAGTTTTAAGAAAATAGTCTTTTAGTTTTTGGGCTTCAAGTTCAGCAATGCTTTCACCGAATGTTACCTTTTGAATTAATTCTAATTTGGTCATATTGTTATTTTGTAATTGCACCACACATCATCATTTCCGCTACATCTCCACTCCACACACCATCTCCGCATAGCATCTAAACAACTCTGGCGTTTTTGATTTAGTCATTTTTTTGTTTTTGGTTAAGCTTTGTTTATTCAGTTACTTGGTCTCAACCGAATAATCAAAAGTAATAAAAGTTTAGAGTATATCCAATTGGCGCGTTATCCTTTTTAAAGGATACCAATTTACACTGGCTAAC
>JAAFHW010000172.1 GCA_013298525.1 Flavobacteriia bacterium | reverse complement strand
TCACCTCTTCCCATCTCGAACAGAGAAGTTAAGCCTACTGCCGTTGATGATACTGCAATCACATGCGGGAAAGTAAATAAACCCCAAATACTATTATAAACCCTACCTAAGTAATTAGGTAGGGTTTTTGCGTTTGAAAATGGTGTAAGGTTTACTGTTAAATATTAAATATGTTTTATATTTTTGTGATAGTCATTTTTCTGCCAATAACTTTTTGCATGACATGAAACTACATTTGTTAATTATCGTACTTTTTGTAAACATATCATTTGCTTTTTCTCAAAGAAAATTTAAAAGATATAATTATGTTGATGGATTATCTATCACTCCAAATGTTGGTATTGGGAGTATTGCTGGCGAATTGGGTGATATTTTACATTTTAATACTGTCTATGGTATCAATCTGGAAAAAGGACTTTCTGAAAAAGTTAATATTAATTTTGATTTAGTAGGTGGTGTATTTAATGGTTCTGAAAATAAAATTTATAATTCTAATTTCAAGAATGATTTTTTTCAAGTACAGCTTTATCCTACAGTTAATTTATCAAGATTATATTCTGATAAAGTACAAAGAACGGAGTTTAATGCCTATGCTGGTATTGGATTGGTTTGGTTTCATACAAATGTCTTTGATTATAAATCGGGAGCTTTTTTAAGAACTACTTCTGATGGGAATACGAAGCATACGGCACTCTTTCAGCAAGCAGGGGTTGGGGTGGGAGAAAAAGGTATTTATTATACTCGTGAGTTAGTTGTGCCTATTGGATTTATTGTTAAATATGAAGTGTCTAATAAGTTTGCTATGATTGCTAATCTCGGATATAATTTTGTTTATAACGATAAATTCGATGGTACGACACCTTATAATTTAGCTAATCCCAATATTGTTGGAGGGGTTAATTCTTACAGTGATACGGCAAATGATGGTTGGTTAAAGTTTTCAATAGGTATAAAATACATTATTTCATCATTGATTACTGAAAATCAGAGGGGAGTTTGAGCATATTTTTAAACAAAAAGCCCTTGAAATTTAATTTCAAGGGCTTTTTGTTTAAAAATTAGTCTCTACGAGCATATCTCTTGCTTTTTAATGAGCGAATTTGTCTCATTCTCTCTTCAAGTTCAGCAATAACTCTTGTTGAGTTTTCTTTACTTGCTTCATAGGTTTCGTTGAGAGATTTATATGATGCTTGTAATTTATTATAATCATCTAAAAGACGGTTATATTTTATGCTAAGAGATTCAAATGTCTCTTTACTATCTTCCTGACATTTTACGTAATCTTCACTTTTTTTCTTGAACTGACTTTCTAAACTAAAACGAAAGCTACTTAGTTCTGCATTTTCTTGTCGCTCTTTCAAAACCTGACTTTCGAGACGACGAACTTGATCTTGAAGTTCAGTGATTTTCTTAGTATCAGTGCAACTTGATAAGGTTATTGATACAATCGACGTGATGATTAGTAAACTTTTTTTCATGGGTTTTTCTGGATTGATAGATAACTAATTGATAAATAATAATTATTTGAGTAGTTATACTGTCATGAAATATCTAATTACATAGTGGCAAAATACTTAACCACATAAATATAATAAGTAATAATTTATTAACAAATTTACTTCTATTTTTCTTTTTGAAAAATGAATGCTAAACTTTTTTATGTAAATCCTTAGTTAGATTGAATTTCTTACTTAATTTTGTATTAAATCTATATATCTAATAGAGTATGTGGGATGTTTAATGAACTCAAATTAAATATCGGGTCAGCATCATTCTTATTTTTTTGATATAGACTGATTGAATATTTATAAGAACAAAAGCTGATAGTTGTTGACTGAAAGCTAAATTTTAGAATCATTATGCAAAGTTTTAGAACAGAACTTGAAAATCCACTTGTGGAAAAAGATATTATTGATTTAGCTCGTAAAATTGAGCTGTTTCGTGAAGGAAAAATTCATGAGGAAAAATTTCGTAGTTTGAGACTTGCTCGTGGTGTTTATGGACAACGCCAGCAAGGTGTGCAGATGGTTCGTATAAAATTACCTTATGGAAAAATGACTTTCAAGCAATGGAAAAGAATTGCTGAAATTTCGGATGAATATTCTACGGGAAATTTGCATTTAACTACTCGTCAAGATATTCAAATTCACTTTGTTTCTTTGGATAGAACGCCAGAATTATGGTCTAAATTAGAACAAGACGATATTACCCTTCGTGAAGCCTGTGGAAATACTGTCCGTAATGTAACAGCTTCGCCATCGGCTGGAATTGACCCAAACGAGCCTTTTGATGTTGCTCCGTATGCGGATGCTACTTTTCGTTATTTCTTACGTAACCCAATTTGTCAAGAAATGGGACGTAAGTTTAAAATAGCGTTTTCAAATACAGAAGAAGATACCGCTTTGACTTATATGCACGATATGGGTTTTATTCCTAAAATTCAAGATGGAAAACGTGGTTTTAAAGTTGTACTTGGTGGTGGCTTGGGTGCTCAACCA
>JAAFHW010000171.1 GCA_013298525.1 Flavobacteriia bacterium | reverse complement strand
TTATTTGATATTGAAAAAAGTATAGAAGTTTTCAGCAATAGAGGAACAAGTGGCATCGATGGAAGCACTTCAACCGCAATTGGAGCAGCTGTTGCAAGTAAAAAGCCAAACGTATTCATTGCAGGCGATATTGGATTTTTATACGACAGCAATTCACTTTGGAACAATTACATACCGAAAAATTTCAAAATTATTTTGATTAATAATGGAGGTGGAGGCATTTTTAGAATTCTTCCAGGGCACGATGAAACACCAGTTTTCAATACATTTTTCGAAACTTCTCATTGCTTAACGGCGGAACATTTATGCAAAATGTACGGATTGAACTATCTTACAGCCAGTACCGAAACCACTTTAGAGGAAAGTTTAAAAGCAATGTTTTCAAAAGATGAAAAACCAACTTTATTAGAAGTTTTTACACCAACTTTGGAAAACGATAAGGTTTTGTTGCAGTATTTTAGGGAGTTGGTTTAGATTATTTTGAAATATTTTCAAACCAACCATTTTCTAAAAGCTTGAATTCTTTATTTTTCATATATATATTCTTCAAGCTATCATTGAAAACCATTACATATTGTTCGGACAAACCATCTTTAGAAGAAAAATAAATTTTATTTTCTCTATCAATATTAATATGTCCAAATTTATATTTTCGGCTCAATTCAATAAATTTTTGAGCATTTTTTTTAAATTCTAAAGTATCAATAGTATAGGTTTTAATAACTGAATTAGTTTTTTCTACATAATTTTTAAGATTGTCAATTCTATAAATATTATTAATATTTCCTAAATCATCTAAGTGGCACCAAACTCTATATTTTTTAAGTTTTAAATCTTCTATGTAAATACTTCCTCTTCGATATCCATAAAAATTATCTGGCAATAATTTCAAAGAATCAATGTTTACTTCATATTTATCAATGTGATTTCTATTGTCACAACTTATATTTAAAATTATTAAGCAAATTATAAATTTTCTCATTATTGATATTTTGTTTTTTTTCATTTATCTAAATGATAAAAAACGATAAGGTTTTGTTGCAGTATTTTAGAGAGTTGGTTTAATTCTTAATGAATTTTAAAACTTTGTAACCATCAATTTTTATAAAATAAGTTCCAGTAGCTAATTCTTTTATAGATATTGGTGCTGAGCTGATTTGAAAATCGGCAACTTTCTGACCTAGAACACTATAAATTTCTCCTTTAGAATAATTCGTTGAATTTTGAATATAGATGTAATCATTAGATGGATTTGGATACAAAATAACATTTTCTGCATTGAAATCGGTGGTAGTTAAATTTGAAAAATTGATTTTTGCAAGCACTGGATAAAATTGATATTGGTTGCTTTCAACATGTTGAATAGCGTCAAAATTTGAAGTTCCTCTAAGTAATCCCGATACGAAAATATCTCCCAAACTATTTGTAGTAACACCATCAAATCTATCGGTATCTGCGCCACCACCAGTTTTTGCCATTAAAATTGTGCCATCAGGAGCATATTTTAAAACCAATCCGTCTTGATAAATTGTGGATATTGTCGTTATATTGTTACCCCAATTTACTGTTCCTGCAGTGCTTCCTGAAAAATAAACGTTTCCAGTTGCATCAATATTTAGAAAATTTCTTTTTCCAATAAAGGCTTTTCCAGCTCCAGGAACTTCTTTTACCCATTGAAAAACTCCAGCGGAATTAAGTTTTGCCAGAAAAAAATCATAACCATTTGACGTTGGGCCTTCAGCAATTATACTACCAAAAGAATAAGCGCCATAAAGAGTGGAAGAAAAATAAACTTCATTTTGACTTTTTGCTTTCACTTTTGGATCAGAGCAGGTAATATCTTGAACATATTTAACCCATTGGTATACTCCAGTTGGCGAATATTTGGCAACATAAGTATTGTAAGAAAACGTTGCTGGCACCGTTACATTAGCATATTTAGAATTAGAATTAGCACATCCACCAGCAGTATAAATATAACCTTCATTATCAACACTTACAGACGAAATTATATTCACATTTTGCTGTTCAATGGTTAAAAGTACATTACCATTACCATCTAATTTTTTAACATAAGAATAATTATAATTGTCATAGCAAATGTAAACAGCATCTGCATTATCAATCGCTATAGATGCAAAATGATTAATAGATGAATTAAAATTTGTTATAGGAAGATGCCATAAAAGTGTTCCGTTGGCATCAAATTTTAGTAATTCGGGTTTTGCACCTTGATCGGTTGTTGAAATTGTAGTATTGTCAATTGTCATGGATTGCACATAAGCAACGGCAAGATACATATTCCCTGATGAATCAGATTGAATGTCATATACTTGTACTTTTCCAGTAAAAGTTTTAGAAAATATTAGTTGACCTGTAGCGTCATATTTCTTGTAAAATAAATCGCCATAAATAATAGAATAATTGTAAGCATTATTTAAAAATCCTGTTACATATATATTACCCAAAGCATCGCAAGTTGTAGGATAACCAATTAAAGCAGCCGAAGAATTGAATGTAATTGGTGGTGTTTGAATCCATTCAAAAGACTGAGAATGGATTGAAAATGTAATAGTAAATA
>JAAFHW010000170.1 GCA_013298525.1 Flavobacteriia bacterium | reverse complement strand
AGTTATCAAGATATTTTGATGCTATAAAACGTTCACTTTCTAATTCATCAGGTAAAGATGAAATCATGAAAGACATTGAAATGCGTGTGGCTGAGCTTTTTACAGAAAGACAAAAAAGCGACAAACATGTTATCAATAATGTTGATGTTGATCAAGTAGTTGCCGTTATGGGACAACCAGAAGATTATCGAATTGACGATGATGCTGAAGCTTCTAAAAACGAACCATTTTATGTTCCAAATAAAACTAAAAAATTATACCGCGATAAAGATCGAGGTTTGATTGCTGGAATTTGCACAGGATTAAGTTATTATACTGGTATTGAGGCAGTTTGGATAAAAGTAATTTTTATAATTCTTACTCTTGCTACAGCAGGTTGGTTTTTAATAGTGTATTTAATTCTATGGATTGCCACTCCAAAAGCCATTACAACTTCTGAAAAATTAGAAATGACTGGCGAACCGGTAACCATTTCAAACATTGAAAAAAAAGTTAGAGAAGAGTTTGAAAACGTATCTGATAAAATAAAAAATGCAGATTACGATAAAATGGGAAACCATTTAAAGTCAACAGCTGAATCAGCAGGTTCTAAATTAGGAGGTGCTTTTACATCAGTTTTTGGAGCTTTTGCTAAAGTCTTAGGTGCTTTAATAGTTGTTTTTTCATCAATTGTTTTGTTGGTTGTTTCAGTTACGTCTGTAGTGATGTTATTCTCATCATCAATGCCTGATAATAAAATTGTTGAGTTTATTAAAACGCCAATCGGATTAGAAACGCCAATATGGGCTCAAGGAATATTATTCTTTTTCGCTGCAGGAATTCCATTGTTTTTTCTTCTAATTTTAGGTTTGAAATTATTAGTAACTAATTTAAAATCAATTGGAAGCATTGCTAAATACAGTTTACTTGCTCTTTGGATTATAGCTATCGGAATTTTAATTTCTTTAGGAATTAGTGAAGCTAATCAATTAGCTTATTCAGGAAAAGCATTAGAAAAACAAAGTATGACTGTTGCAGCAACGGATACTTTGAAAGTAAGTTTTGCTTACAATGATTTTTATTCAAAAAGAATTGAAGAAAGAAGCGAATATAGAATTGTACAAGATTCACTTGGAAATGAAGTAATTCATTCAACAAATGTTACCATCCATTTGAAAAAAACGGATAAAGCTTTCCCATACGTTCAAATTGAGAAATTAGCGCAAGGAAAATCATTTGCTGAAGCCAATCAAAGAGCTCAAAAAATTAAATACAACTACAAAATAGTTGGTAATGAATTAATTTTAGATAACTATTTTACTACAGAAACAAAAAACAAGTTCAGAGGTCAAATGGTTGAGGTTTATCTTTATTTACCTGAAGGAATTGTATATTATCCAAACGAAAATGTAGAAGCTTATTTAAGCGGACACAATGCAGATTTCGATTACTACTATGGTCCAGAAGGATATAAATATAAAGTAAAAGGTACCGAATTAGATTGTTTAAATTGTCCAAATGATGATTCTCAAAATAATGAAGGCGAAACAGAAGACATTAGTGTAATTGAAGAAAATGATTCCATCAAAACAGTTTCTGTAAAAGTAAATGGTAAAGAAGTGATTCAAACCACTACAGGAAAAGGTGACGAAGGAAGTTTGACAATAAACAAAGACGGAATAATCATTAAAACTAAATAGTCATGATAAAGTTTATAGTTTTTTGTACAAAAATATTGGTCGCAACTGTTGTCGCTATACTATTTGCTTCATGCAATCAAGTATTTGAAGGTGTTAAAGGAAACGGAAACGTTCAAACAGAGCAACGAAAAATATCAGAACCATTTACTAAGATTTCTGTTAATAGAGGAATAGAAGTAATCGTCGAACAAGGAGATGTTGTAAAAGTTGAAGTTGAGGCCGATGAAAATTTGCTTAAACTCATCACAACCAAAGTTGAAAATGGAACTTTAGTAGTTTCGTCTGATGAAAATATTTACAGTGCTGAGAAAGAAGTTGTAAGAGTTACAATGCCTGTAATTGAAGGTTTTGAAACAACAAGTGGTTCTAATTTATCGAGCGCATCAGTTATAAAAGGTTCAAAAATGTATGTTAAATCAAGTAGCGGAAGCGAAATAGACGTCAATGCCGAATTCGATACTATTTCAAGCGAATCTACTAGCGGAAGTAATATTACATTATCAGGTAAGGCATTAAAATTCACATCAGCAGCATCAAGCGGAAGCGAAATTGAAGCAGGAAATCTTTTAGCAAACGAAGTAGTATCTCAATCTACAAGCGGAAGCTCAACTCAGGTTAATCCAAGAGTCTTGTTAAAAGCAAAAGCATCAAGTGGAAGTTCCATTGAATATACCAACAAACCAAAGACAATTGTCAAAGAAGAAACTTCAGGCGGAAGCGTTTCAGGCCTTTAGAATTTATTTATAGTTTTAGTTGTAACGAAAATCCCAGCGAAAGTTGGGATTTTTTATTTTCAATAATTCAACAAAAGTTAAACCAATAACAATTAACGTACATTTTAGAATCATAAATCGTAATTTTGAATAAAAAGAAAATGAAAGTTTTAATTACAGGTGCAACAGGTTTAATAGGAAAAGAATTGGTAGCGTTGCTTCTAGAAAACAATCATACCGTTCACT
>JAAFHW010000017.1 GCA_013298525.1 Flavobacteriia bacterium | reverse complement strand
TCAAGATTCACCTCGTCGTGCGCACTCAATTGCTGCACAAGGAGGAATAAATGCTGCGAAGAATTACCAAAATGATGGAGATAGTATTTTTAGATTATTCTATGATACTATTAAAGGTGGTGATTATAGAGCTCGTGAGGCAAACGTTCATCGTTTAGCTGAAGTTTCAGGAAATATCATCGACCAATGTGTAGCACAAGGAGTTCCTTTTGCACGTGATTATGGTGGATTATTAGATAATCGTTCGTTTGGTGGCACTCAAGTTCAAAGAACTTTTTATGCTGCTGGACAAACAGGACAACAATTATTATTAGGAGCATACTCTGCTTTATCAAGACAAATCGGACTTGGACGTGTACAAATGTTCAACCGTCATGAGATGTTAGATTTAGTAAAAGTAGACGGTAAAGCTCGTGGAATTATAGCTCGTAACTTGGTAACAGGTGAACTAGAAAGACATTCAGCTCATGCAGTAGTTATTGCATCTGGAGGTTATGGAAATGTTTATTTCCTTTCTACAAATGCTATGGGAAGTAACGTTACAGCTGGTTGGAAAATACACAAACAAGGTGCATTATTTGCAAATCCATGTTTTGTACAAATTCACCCAACATGTATTCCTGTTCACGGAACAAATCAGGCAAAATTAACTTTGATGTCAGAATCATTACGTAATTCAGGTCGTATTTGGGTTCCTAAGAAAAAAGAAGATGCTGAAGCCATTCGTGCAGGTAAATTAAAACCTACACAATTATCAGAAGAAGATAGAGACTATTTCTTAGAAAGAAGATATCCAGCTTTTGGAAATCTTGTGCCACGTGACGTTGCTTCAAGAGCAGCTAAAGAAAGATGTGATGCAGGACACGGAATAGAAGCAAACGATACTAACGAAGGAGTTTACTTAGATTTTTCTACTGAAATTCAAAATAAAGGAAAACAAGCGGCTTATGCTCAAGGAAATCATAATCCAAGCACAGAGGAAGTTACTAAATTAGGTAAAGCTTGGTTGGAAGAGAAATATGGTAACTTGTTTACAATGTACCAAAAAATTACGGATGAAAATCCATATGAAACTCCGATGAAAATTTATCCAGCAGTTCACTACACAATGGGTGGAGTTTGGGTAGATTATAACCTACAATCTACAATTCCAGGTTGTTTCGTAGCTGGAGAAGCAAACTTCTCTGACCACGGTGCTAACAGACTTGGAGCTTCTGCTTTAATGCAAGGTTTAGCTGATGGTTATTTCGTTCTTCCTTATACAGTTTCTAACTATTTAGCAGACGAAATTAGAACAGGAAAAATTTCAACAGATTTACCTGAATTTGCTGACGCTGAAAATAGAGTTAAAGATTCTATTGATAAATTCTTAAACAATAAAGGTTCTAAATCGGTGGATCATTTCCACAAACGTTTAGGATTAATTATGTGGAATAAAGTTGGTATGGGTAGAAATGAAGCTGGTTTAAAAGAAGCTATTGCTGAAATTACTGCTTTAAAAGAAGAATTCTACAGAGATGTAAATGTTCCCGGAAATGCGGATGAGTTTAATCCACAGTTAGAAAAAGCTTTACGTGTTGCTGATTTTATTGATTTAGGTCAATTAATGGCAATGGATGCTTTACAAAGAAAAGAATCTTGTGGAGGTCACTTCCGTGAAGAATATCAAGATGCTGAAGGAGAAACACTTCGTGATGATGAAAACTTCTCATTTGTTGGTGCTTGGGAATATAAAGGTGATGATATCACTAAAGAAGAGCTTCACAAAGAAGAATTGAAATATGAGTTTATTAAAATAGCCGCAAGAAATTACAAATAATAGAGTTATGAGCGCAGCAAAAAATATAAATATTACCCTAAAAATTTGGCGTCAGAAAAACTCCAAAGCTAAAGGGAATTTAGAAACATATAAATTAAACGATGTTTCTACAGCAAGTTCATTTTTGGAAATGTTAGACCAATTGAATGAGCAATTAATCAATGATAAAATTGAGCCAATTGCATTCGATCACGATTGTCGTGAAGGAATTTGCGGAATGTGTTCTTTATATATCAACGGTCGTGCACACGGTCCAGATACAGGAATTACAACTTGTCAATTGCACATGAGAATGTTCAACGATGGTGACACAATTTTTGTTGAACCATGGAGAAGTAGAGCGTTTCCAGTAATTAAAGATTTAGTTGTTGATAGAAGTGCTTTCGATAGAATTCAACAAGCTGGTGGTTTCGTATCTGTAAATACTTCTGGAAACACAATTGATGCTAATGCAACTCCTATTAACAAAAACGATGCAGATAAAGCTTTTGAAGCAGCTGCCTGTATTGGTTGTGGAGCTTGTGTAGCAACTTGTAAAAATGGTTCAGCAATGTTATTTGTTGGAGCAAAAGTTTCTCAATATGCATTATTACCTCAAGGAAAAGTTGAAGCTACAAATCGTGTTTTAAACATGGTGCGTCAAATGGACGAAGAAGGTTTCGGAAATTGCACCAATACTGGAGCATGTGAAGTGGAATGTCCAAAAGGAATTTCTCTTGAAAATATTGCTCGTATGAATAGAGAATATTTAAAAGCAAGTATAAAATAATAGTAAGATGAAGAAACTAATTTTTTTATTTTTAGGATTATCATTGTTTAGCTGTTCTTCTGGTGGAACTGATGACAATTCTGGTTCTGGAGGAAATGGTGGCGGAGGAAACACAATAGTTGATCCATTTAAAGCTACTGTTGATGGTATTTCATATGTGTTTGCTACAGTAAATAATACTAATATTGCTGATGCTACAGGAGGAATTTATGGAAATACTTATTTCTTAATAAAAGGAACGAAAGATACCGGATCTGCAAAGAACAATTCAACTATTAGTGGAAAAGTTGGTTCTAAAAAGTATGAGATAAAATTAGCTATCCCAAAAAGTAATATTGTTGTTGGAACTCATAATTTTACCAGTACAATTCAACCAAATGAGTATTATGCTGATTTAGATATTACAGGAGTAAACCCAGCCGAAACTGCAGCAACTTCAACGGGTTTTATTAAGATTACATCTTATAATGCAACTACAAAAAAAATAGTAGGTACATTTTCATTTAATACAACAAATGGTTCAACAGCTACAATTACTCATAACATAACAGGAGCATTTGATTATGTTTTACCATAAAAATTATAGCTATTAAAATAATTAGAAACGCATTCATTAATTTGAATGCGTTTTTTTTATCTTTGAAAGGCAAACAAAACTACAATGAGAAATTTCTTTTCAATAATAATTCTATTTACCTCAATAGTCTCCTTCGGACAAAATTTTCACAAATACGTCAATCCTATGATTGGAACTGGCGGTCATGGTCATACTTATCCTGGAGCAACAGTTCCGTTTGGAATGGTACAGCTTTCACCAGATACCAGAATTGATGGAAGTTGGGATGGCTGTTCAGGATATCACTACGATGATTCAGTGATTTATGGGTTTTCCCACACACATTTAAACGGAACAGGTTGCACTGATTATGGTGATATAATGCTAATGCCAACTATGGGTGAACACAATTTTATTCCAAATGAATATGGTTCTAAGTTTTCCCATTCTAATGAAAAAGCTACTGCCGGATTCTATTCAGTGAAGCTTGATAAACATAATATTGATGTTCGTTTAACCTCTTCTACACGTGTCGGATTTCATGAATATACCTTTAATAACGCTGGACAAGCTAATATAATCCTAGATTTAAACCATAGAGATAAATTGCTATATGGCGATGTGAAAATTATTGATAAAAAAACGATTCAAATTCTAAGAAGAAGCGAAGCTTGGGCAAAAGATCAATATGTTTATGCTCAAATTGAATTTTCTGTGCCATTGGAAATTTCAAAATCTCATTCAAATGAAGAAATTAGCCCAACATTTTTTGCTGGTACGGAACTAAAATTGGCATTTTCGAAACAAGTAAAAAAAGGAGAAAAAATTTCAGTAAAAGTTTCGCTTTCACCAACAAGTTATGAAGGAGCAAAATTGAATATGTCTGAAATAAAAGGTTGGGATTTCAACAAAGTTAAACAAGATGCCGAACAACTTTGGGACAAACAATTATCCAAAATTGAGATAACGGAAACAGATAAAGATAAATTAGCGATTTTCTACACCGCTTTATATCACACAATGGTTCAGCCCAATATCGCTCAAGATATTGACGGAAAATATCGAGGTAGAGATAATAAAATTCATAAAGCAGAAGGTTTTGATTATTACTCGGTATTTTCACTTTGGGATACGTTTCGTGGTGCACATCCATTGTATACTTTAATCGAAAAGAAACGTACTTCCGATTTCATAAATACGTTTCTAAAACAATACGAACAAGGCGGAAGATTGCCAGTTTGGGAATTAGCGTCCAATGAAACCGATTGTATGATTGGTTATCATTCGGTTTCGGTTATGGCAGATGCAATGGCTAAAGGAATTACAGGTTTTGACTACGAAAAAGTATTTGTAGCAGCAAAACATTCGGCGATGCTAGACCATTTAGGATTGGATGCCTACAAAAGACAGGGTTTTATTTCGATGGATGACGAGCACGAAAGCGTTTCCAAAACCTTAGAATATGCCTACGATGATTGGTGTATCGCTCAAATGGCAATGATTTTAAATAAAAATGAAGATTACGAATACTTCATGAAACGTTCTCAAAGTTGGAAGAATATTTTCGATTGTAATACCGGTTTTATGAGACCAAAGAAAAACGGCGGTTGGGACAAACCATTTGATGCAAGAGAAATCAATAATAATTTTACAGAAGGAAATTCGTGGCAATATTCGTTTTTTGTGCCACAAGATATTCCTGGAATGATTGAAGCGTATGGAGGAAATGATAAATTTGAAGCCAAACTAGATGAAATGTTCAACTCAGAAAGTAAAACTACTGGAAGAGAGCAAGTTGACGTAACAGGATTAATCGGTCAATACGCACACGGAAACGAACCAAGTCATCACATGGCGTATTTGTACAACTACATTGGAAAACCCGAAAAGACCACTGAAAAAGTTCATTACATTTTAAACAATTTCTACAAAAACACACCAGACGGATTAATAGGAAACGAAGATTGCGGACAAATGAGTGCTTGGTATGTTTTGAGCTCGATGGGAATTTATTCGGTTACGCCAGGAAAAGCTGAATGGATTGAGAGCAAAGCTACTTTTGACAAAATCAAAGTTAATTTTGAAAACGGAGAGAGTGAATTCTTGAGTAAAATTTCAGTTAAAAATAGGCTTGGAATATCAATGACAAAATACAATTGGATTAAACCAAAATTGTCAAAAGAAATAACTCCAGTTCCAGTAATTCAAGCGGAAAGCAAATCGTTTAAAGACAAAATGAAAATTGAGATTCTGTCACAAAACCCAGAAGATAAAATTTACTATATTGTTTTTGAAAAAGGTGTTGATTATTCAACTATTAAAATGACTTACGTTCCATATATAAAACCATTTGATATTGAAGCTTCTTCAACAATACAAGCATATATTAAAAATGACAAAGGACAAAGTCAAACCATTTCCGCAACCTTCTTCAAAAAACCAAATAATTACACTATCGACATAAAATCTACTTACAATCCGCAATATCATGCTGGAGGAAAAGATGGTTTATTAGATGGAATTAATGGAACAACAAATTGGAGAAAAGGAGATTGGCAAGGTTATCAAACTCAAGATTTTGAAGCCGTTGTTGATTTGCAAAACGTAAAAGAAGTATCCAATTTTAGCGCAACCTTTCTACAAGACCAACGTTCTTGGATTTTAATGCCAACTAGAGTAGATTATTACGGTTCGACAGATAATATCAATTTTACATTAATAACAACTGTTGCCAATGATGTTGATCCAAAAAAAGACGAAAACACAATTAAAGATTTTAGTTTTACAGCATCAAAACCAATCAATTCAAGATATATAAAAGTAAAAGCCTACAATTACGGAAAACTACCAGAATGGCATTTGGGTTTTCCTTACAATGGAGATGCGTTTATTTTTATAGATGAAATAACAATTAAATAAAATTCGCGAGAATCTGCGTTTTCACGAAGTGAATCCGATTCATCCGCGTTCTAACAACCATGAAAACAGCCTTAATACAAACAGAATTATCCTGGGAAAATCCCAATGAAAACAAAGCTTTACTTCAAGAAAAGGTAAATGCTATTTCGCAATATGTCGATTTAATTGTTTTACCAGAAATGTTTACTTCAGGTTTTACAATGAATCCGAAAAACGTAGCTCAAACTATGCAAGGCGAAGCTATTTCTTGGCTAAAAGAAACTGCAAAGTCTAAAGATTGTGCCATCACAGGAAGTTTAGTAATCGAAGAAAACGGCAACTATTTCAACCGATTGGTTTTTGTGTTTCCAACTGGTGAAATTCAAACTTATGATAAACGACACCTTTTTACTTTAGCTGGTGAAGAGAAAGTTTATACAGCTGGAAAGGATAAATTAATTGTAGAATTTAAAGGATTCAAAATCTGTCCACTAATATGCTACGATTTACGTTTCCCAGTTTTTGCAAGAAATGTAGAAGATTATGATGTCTTGATTTATGTTGCCAATTGGCCAAAACCACGTGTAAACGCTTGGGATATTTTGCTAAAAGCACGCGCAGTAGAAAACATGAGTTATGTAATTGGTGTCAATCGTGTTGGTATGGATGCCAATAATCTCGAATACGTAGGACATTCGCAAGCTATTGATTATCTAGGCAATTTCATTCAAGAACCACAAGAAATAGAAGGCGTTTTTATAATAGAATTAGAAAAAAAAGAACTATTAGAAACTAGAGAAAAACTAAATTTTCTAAATGACAGAGATAAGTTTCAAATTCTCTAAAAAACACAAAAGGCACAAAGTATTTTTTTCGTGCCTTTTGTGTTAAAATTTATTTCCCAACATCAACTGGTTGTTCAACATCCCAATTAGCTCTCACATCAACTTCTTTTGGAAAGTAAATTACTTCTTCACTTTGGCGTTGTTCTAAAAAGCTTCCTGGTGTCCAGCGCTTGTTTTTATCATCGTCATAGATTATACGAATAGTATATTTTGCAGGATCAATTAAATCAAAATTCAATAACGTTTCATTTTCAGAATATTGACTAACAATAACTTTTCCGTCTTTATCAGTCAATTCTACAATGACAGGAAAACGCTTTACATTCTCGAGTTTTATACGAAGATTTCCATAATCAGAAAGATTGTTGGTAGAAAAATCAAAAGATAAACTATCATTTTTTCTATCATAATAATCCGTTAATGCATCTGGCAAAACTTTTAAATTGTATTTTTCTAAAGGTTCTTTGTTAAAGATAAACTTCAACTCTTGTTTGAGTTCGTCATATTCATTAGTAAATTTTACTTCTGCAGAATCCTTATTAATAAGCTTCATCTTCGTTACATCCCATTTTGTCAAAGGAACATTAGATTTTATAGCAAAATTATCTCTAAAGCTTATGGTTCCTTGTTGTTCTGAACTAAATCCTAAAGTATCTCTTTTTTGTTCTTTAACTTTTAAAGAAAAGGTCTTTTGAAATTTATTCTTTGAAACATCAATACTCAAAGAATCGCCTTTAACGGCTTTAAACCAAACTTGAAGCGAATCTTTCTTAGGTAATTGTGAAACAACAAAAGGAATAGCTTCAGAGTTCTTTTTAAGCGTTATTTTTACATCTTTAGGGTTTCCTTCATATCCAATGGTAAATCTTGAACCAGAAGCCTGTGATGCGTTCACAGCTTTAAATGTTGGTTCTTCTTTAAAAAGTTCCAATTCATAAATGGTATCATTCGGAATAGTGATAAATTCCTTTTGAAATCCTATTTTTTCAGTTTTTGAATCAAATTTATTGTTTCCGTTTACATCTTTCAAGGCTATTAAACGATATTTACCTTCTTTAAGATTCTCAAATTTAACCAATTGCAAACTGTCCAAAGTGTTGGTAATATATCTTGGAACTTGTTTGTAAATTATAGAATCATTATATTTATCATTAGCATCATAAAGCATTATGGAAACATAATTATCTACTTTTTTCTCAATAGCATCTTTTACTTTTGCACCTAAATTCAAGGAATCAATATAACTTCCAGTTGAGAAAACATATTTAAATTGTTGGTAAGGATTTCCTTCGTTATTGTCTGCAATACTTTTCCCGAAATTAAAACTATAAGTAGTGTTTGGTAGAAGCGTATCTTTAATTCTGATAGTAATAAATTTACTTGCGTTGTAAGGTAAAATCTCTGGTTGACGCTTCATAGGTGGTGAAATGATAAGCTGCTTATTAATGTCTTTCAACTTAATATATTCGTTAAAACTTATTTTTATTTCCTTTCCTGTGAAATTTGTAGAGAAGTTTTTAGGAAAACTATTAACCATTTTTGGTGCAATAGTATCTTTCAAACCTCCAGTGATTGTCCCTTTTTTTGCACATCCAATCGCTAGAAAAACTAGTAATAGTAAAACATATTTAAAAACACCTTTTTGCATCAATTCTTTAATTTCTTACCGCAAAATAACAATTATATTTAGTGGAAACGAAATCTTTTTATTTATAATTAACTAAAAATCATTACTGCGTCATTGCCATACAAACAATACTGATTTTTGAACCCGGAATTTTTAGTAGTTCTCTACCACAAGCTTCAAGTGTTGAACCAGTTGTAATTACATCATCAATTAATAAGAAGTGTTTATTGTGATGGGATTCGTTATAATTAATCCCGAAGATATTTTCTACAACTTCAGCTCTTCCCAAAATAGATTTAGTAGTTTGAGTTTTTGAATAAACATTTCTTACCAAAATAGTTTCATCATAAGATTTGTTCCAGCTTTTTGAAAGGGCTTCGCCAAAAGTAGTTACTTGATTATAACCACGTTCTTTAAATCTTTTTTTATGTAATGGAATTGGAATTATGAAGTCAACATCTTTTAGTTCTTCAACATTTTTCAACTCTTCTGCATACCAATATCCAATAGCTTCACCAATTTCTTGATGACCTTTGTATTTCAGTTTGTGAATCATTTCTTGAACAATTCCTTTTTTGTGGAAATACATCAAGCTTGAGGCAAATTCTATAGGAATACGACCATAAAATTTTGAAAAAACGTCATTATTTTTACTCAAATGTTGATTTGTAAGCGGAATATCATGTCGGCAGGAAGTACAAATTACAATTTCATCTTTCAATAAAAAGGAATTACAACCTGCACAAGCTTTAGGAAAAAAGAGATTTATGATGCTTTGAATCATGAAATTGGGCTAATATTTTTATAAAAATATAAAAATCAACGATTCATTGGTTATTTATATTAAATTTTAATTTCACTTTTATATTTTTGCACCATTATGGCAAAACAAGAAGATTTATTTAAAAATGTGGTTTCGCACGCAAAAGAATACGGATTTATTTTTCCGTCAAGCGAAATTTACGATGGTTTAAGTGCAGTTTACGATTATGCACAAAATGGTGTTGAATTAAAGAAAAACATCCGCGAATATTGGTGGAAAGCAATGGTGCAAATGCACGAAAACATTGTTGGACTTGACGCGGCAATCTTGATGCATCCAACAACTTGGAAAGCTTCAGGACATGTTGATGCTTTTAACGATCCATTAATTGACAACAAAGATTCTAAAAAAAGATACAGAGCAGACGTTTTAATTGAGGATTATGCCGAAAAATTAAATCTGAAAGCTAAAAAAGAAATCGAAAAAGCGCGCGAACGTTTTGGCGAATCTTTTGACGAAGAACAATATAAATCAACAAACCCACGTGTGATGGAATATCTTTCAAAAGAAAGAGAAATTCTTGAACGAATGGGTAAATCACTAGGAAATGGTGATTTAGAAGACGTAAAAGCATTAATTGAAGAATTAGAAATTGCTGACCCAGAAACAGGTTCAAGAAATTGGACAGATGTGAAGCAATTCAACCTAATGTTTGGAACAAAATTAGGTGCTTCTGCCGAAAATGCAATGGATTTGTACCTTCGTCCAGAAACAGCGCAAGGAATTTTTGTTAATTTCTTAAATGTTCAAAAAACTGGTAGAATGAAAATTCCTTTTGGAATTGCTCAAACAGGTAAAGCCTTTAGAAATGAGATTGTTGCTAGACAGTTTATTTTCCGTATGCGTGAATTTGAACAAATGGAAATGCAATTTTTTGTAAAACCAGGCGAAGAAATGAAATGGTATGAATACTGGAAAACTAACCGTTTAAAATGGCATTTATCTTTAGGATTAGGTGAGAAAAATTACCGTTTTCATGATCATGAAAAATTAGCTCATTATGCTAACGCTGCTGCTGATATCGAATTCAATTTCCCATTTGGATTTAAAGAATTGGAAGGAATTCACTCAAGAACCGATTTCGATTTGAAAGCACACGAACAATTTTCAGGTAAAAAATTACAATATTTTGATAACGAAACTAATTCTAACTACGTTCCTTACGTTGTAGAAACTTCAGTTGGATTGGATAGAATGTTCTTATCGGTTTTTGCAACATCTTTAAAAGAAGAAACATTGGAAGATGGTTCGACAAGAACCGTTTTAAGTTTGCCAAGCGTTTTAGCTCCAACAAAAGCGGCTGTTTTACCATTAGTTAAAAAAGATGGACTTCCAGAAGTAGCTCAAAGTATAATTGATGACTTAAAATGGGATTTCAACGTAGCTTACGACGAAAAAGATGCTGTAGGAAGACGTTACAGACGTCAAGACGCACTTGGAACACCATTTTGTATCACAGTTGATCATCAAACATTAGAAGACAAAACAGTAACTATTCGTCACAGAGATTCAATGAAACAAGATAGAGTTGCTATTTCTGAGTTAAGAGGAATTATCAATGAAGAAGTTTCTATGAGAAATTGGTTGATGAAAACAATATAAAGTACGAAGTTTGAAATACGAAGTACGAGGTATAAAAAAAGGCGAAAAGTTACACTTTTCGCCTTTTTTACTATAATTATCATTTGTTAAAATCTATAGCCAATATTTAAGTCACCTCTAAATGACGCATCAGGTGCAACGTCTGAATTTCCTAATGTTCTTCCTGCACCAACTAAAATTTCAAATACAAATCCAGAATTATTAATCCATTTTTTTCCTAAAGCTATACCTAGAGAAGCAGCGCTGTATTTTGTTGGCTCTACATCATCGGTATATTTATTAAATGTTCCTGAACTGTATTTTCCAAAACCTTCAACAAAAAATCCTTTAGCACCATATTCTTTAGATTCTTGAAAATAAAATCGTGCAAAAGGTGTTAATGAAAAATCTTCTGGATAATCATTTCCGTTTGCATCAAAATTTACCAAAATTGAACTTCCAAAGGTGAAGTCTTCACTTTTAATATATTCGTACGTTCCTTCAAAAATGGTTCCTCCTAACATTTTTAAAGCACCAAATTTTAATTCATGTTTTTTATCACCAAAATTTTTCTTTGTAAATGTTTGGTTGGTTGTGTTTTCTTGGGAAAAACCAAGAGAAATGCCAAGTAAGCTAAAGATTATAATTTTTTTCATTGCGTTTTTTTAATCAAAAATAATGATATCAATGACGTAACCAATTTTTTTAACATTAAATTTAATCTTCTTTAGGTAAGTTAATTTCACTCAAAACAAAATCTCGCACTTTTTCCCAAGTTTTCACATTTAGTGAATAATATATATTGTTTCCTTTGTTTTTCCCTTTGATTAATTTTACTCTTTTTAATTCTGAAAGGTGTTTTGAAACTGTTGATTGCGCCAAAGGCAAAACTTCAATAATATCTCCACAGCAAGATGTTGGATTATCCATTAAAAACTGAATAACTTTCAATCTAGCTGGATTACCTAATGCTTTTAAAACATCGGCCATTTCATTGATTTTAAAGGAAAATCCGAAGGTTTTAGTGATTCCCATATCGCTATATATAATTTAAATAGTTTGTTTTGTTTTCAGTTCATCATTATATAAATCATTATTCCATGATTTTAAACATATTCATTTAAAGATATTTTTTATACATAGATTATTGTTTTTACTTTTATCAATCTGTAATTGATAGTATTACAGTTCTATTTTATATTTTGATATAGATATAATACGATAAATAGATCACTTGATTTTTGTCAAATTTTTTGAAGGTTGTTAACAACATCAACATAATTAATATTTGAAACGATTTTTTTAGCTTTTTTACTTTTTCTGACGATTTTACTTACAATTCAATTATGAGAATTATTTCTTTGTTTGAATTTTATTTTATATTAATTTTTGAATAAACACATTTAAATAATTAAAATACAGTGTATTATAATTGTTTATTAAATTATATTATAGCTATATGTAGATATAATATGATTTTTATTTTTTATCTTCCATTTTTATAAAAAAGTAAGAAAAAACCTTAATATTATTGCGTTTAATCGACTTTTCCTACCTTTCAACTAAAAAGGGGATATTGTTAAAAAGTCGTAGTTCACATCTGTTTGAATATTCTACAAAACTTCTAATTTAGTAACGTTGTAAAATGTGTGATTTACAGCAAAAAAATAGTCCCCAAAACTATCCATTATTTAACATGAGTTGTGTGAACTCATTAACCTAATGCTTTACCCCAAAAAGTAAAGCAATTGAAGAATTTTACATTCGTAATTATTGATGACAACCCCAAAAATAGGTTGAAGACTAAAGCCACGGCCGAAAGTTTTCAAAATCTAAGCTTTTTGGCAATGGCAGACAATTATGATGACGGAATAGATATTGTTTTAGAATACCATCCAGACGTAATTTTTCTAGAAATTGATCCTCAAGATGAGGAATCTAATCTGTCATTGGCTTTTATCAATGAATTACACCGCTATTTATCAGTAATTCCTAAAATAATTGTTACTACTACAAATGATGCACTTTGTTTACAGTCTTATAAATATGGTGTTTTTGATTATTTAATCAATCCTATAGAAACTAAGGAGCTTCGTAAAAGTATATTCCGTTTAGATAAAGAATCGTCAATTAGTTCTTCTACCATATCTAGTAAGGTTATTGCGCCCTCTATAATTGTTTCAGATGTTCCTGAGGTTGAATCAACTGTAGTTGAGTCAGAAATCACTCCAATTGAGTTGGTTACTGTTGAAGTTCAAGAAGAAGTTGTAGAAACTAATGAATCAGATATTAATGAAGAAATTATTGATGTTGAAGAAACTGAATTAATCGATGATAAAATTGATATAAGCGAAGAAGTAGCTTCTGAACCAAAAGAAAATAACACAACGTTTGAAATTAAAGGAGGAAAAGATAAACCTTTAATTATTTGTGTTAAGTCTTACGGTGATTACCGTTATATAGACGCTAAAGACATTTGTTATCTACAAGCAGACAACAACTCTACTGACATTCATTTAAATACAGGAGAAATGATTACTGCTTTTAAAACACTTAAGCATTTTGAAGGCGTTCTTAGTTATCCTTTCGTTAGAATTCACAATAGTTATATACTTAATATTGATTATGTTTCTAGAATTCACACTGGAAATGCTGTTTGCCACATTAAAAATACAACTACAAAACTTCCGTTTTCTAAATCTTATAAAGAAAACATTGATGCAATTATAACTTCAATAGCATCTGGAAATTACTTAGAAATCTAAGTATTCATTTCTTGATAAAACAGCACTTCATTTTGCTGTTTCTTATTAAAAATTAATCATAGACCAACAGCACTTTTTCTCGTTAAAATGATATTTGCTTTTAATAAAATATCATAAATAATTGATAATCAATATTTTAACTACATTTTTTTTCATTTTCAAAACCACGTAAAACTACGTGGTTTTAAAAAATGTCATTCACCCAAATTTGAGTGTCATTCACTATCAAATGGTGTCATTCTACATTATACACGTGTAAACGTATTTATCGAAACCTAATGCTGTAGTAGTTTTACGACGTCAAAAGCCCCAAACAAGTTTTAAACGACTGGCTTTGCGAATAACAATTAAAGTCTAACAAAAACATAAAATTACAATCATGAAAAAATCATTAGTAATATTCGGATTATTCTCTTTAATGATGGTATTAACATCTTTCACTTCTCCAACTGAAATCGGAGGAAGAAGTTCTCAAGGTGAATTTGCAATTGGAGGAAGAAGCTCTCAAGGTGAATTTGCAATCGGAGGAAGAAGCTCTCAAGGTGAATTTGCAATTGGAGGAAGAAGCTCTCAAGGAGAATTTGCAATTGGAGGAAGAAGCTCTCAAGGAGAATTTGCAATTGGAGGAAGAAGTTCTCAAGGTGAATAATTAAACTAATTAAAATATATTAAAAGCTACCAATATTTATTGGTAGTTTTTTTTTGTCAAATACTTTCGTAATTTTGAAAAAATTCATTTCATTTTGAACAAAAAACTATTATTTTTATTTTTATCAATCATCTTATTTTCCTGCTCAAAGAAAAAGGAAAAAATTATTTCTGAAAAATCAGCAACTGATAGTTTAAGTTATTATATGAAACTTGCTAACAGTAAAGGAATTTCAGATAAAGAGAAATTGATTATTATTGATAAAGCATTCAAATTAGTTCCAACTATAAAAAACACTTCAAATAAAAGAGACACTCTTTTTAGTATCACTTACAGATATTATATAAACAAGGAATGGAAAAAATTTAATATTGCCTCTAATTTACTTTTACGTGAATCGATAGAAACAAAAGATTCGACAAATATTGTTAAAGTTTATAGGTTTAAAGCAAATTATTTAAAAAAGGTGGAAGTCTTTGATAGTTCTTTTATCTACTATCTAAAAGCCGAAAAAATTTATTTTAAACAAAATGATGAATTAAATCTAGCTAATATTCTTTATAACAAAGGGATTGTTCAATATTTAGTTAGTGATTATATTGGCGCAGAGCTTTCTTTGTTCAAAGCATATTCAATTTTAAAGAATTCCAACGAAAAGGACAAACTTTATGGAACCTTGAATCAACTTGGTTTGGTTTATAATGAACTAAAAGAATATGATAAAGCAATTTTTTATCATAATAAGGCATTAGAGACTGTTAGAGATTTTAAATTACAAAGCGAAGAACATCAAGAAGCGGTATGTTATAATAACTTAGGGTATTTATTTTTAAAACAAAAAAAGTATAATGATGCAATTAGTAATTTTGAATTAGCTTTAAAAGATAATAAAATTTTAGATGATGATCCTGAATTGTATTCAAGTTTAAAAGACAATCTTGCTTATTGTAGAATGCAAATTAATAATTATAAAGATTTACCAGGATTATTTGTTGAAGCATTAAATGTTAGAAAAAAGTTAGATAATTATACTATAATTGTAGGAAGCTACATTCACTTATCAGAATATTATCAAAAAGTAAATGATATAAATTCTGCTATAAAATACTCAAATGAAGCATTAAGAGTTGCGCGTGAATCGAAAATTCCTGTAAATATTGTTTTGGCGTTAAAACAAGCTTCAAATGTTGATGATAAAAATGCATTAAAATATTCAGAAGATTATATTAGAATTAGTGATAGTCTTCAAATTGTGGAACGAAATTCTAAAGACCGTTTCGCTCGTTTGCAACTTGAAACTGATGAAATCATAAAACAAAAAGATGATCTTGTTGAGCAAAACAGAGATATTCTTAACTACTTTATGGGAACTATGGCTTTCGTTGGGATTCTATTTTTTATGAGAGCACAAAGGGCAAGACGTAGAGAGCTTGTTCTTACACAAGCACAGCAACGCGCTAATGAAGAATTATACAAATTAATCATATCACAACAAAATAAACTTGACGAAGGCAAAGTCTTTGAAAAAAATAGAATTGCAAAAGAACTTCACGACGGAGTTCTTGGTAGAATGTTTGGTTTGCGTCTGAATCTTGATGGCTTAAATAAAAGAACCGATGAAGAAGCTGTTGAAGAAAGACTAAGGTATTTAGAAGAATTAAAAACTATAGAGCAAGATCTTCGTGAAATTTCTCATGAATTAAGTAGGGAAAAATTTGTTTTAATTAATAACTTTGTAGCTATTGTTAATGGATTGCTTGAGGAACAAACTAAAATAAATTCTGCTAAATTAACAACGATTATTGGTGAAAATATAGATTGGGACTTGCTTTCAAATACTACAAAAATTAACTTGTATCGTATTCTTCAAGAGAGTTTGCAAAACATAAACAAGTATGCCAATGCAAATTTTATAAAAGTTGAGTTTAAAAAAGATAAAAAAGGGAATTTAATTCTTAATATTGTAGACGATGGCGAAGGCTATGATGTTAAAAAGAAAAGTAAAGGAATTGGAATGAAAAATATGGTTGACAGAACCCACGAAAGTGACGGAACCATTGAAATAAAATCTGAAAAAGATAAAGGAACTCAAGTATTAGTTGTAGTTCCACTTGAACATAAAACTATAAAAGTATAACAATGCCCCAAAACATTAATGTATTAATCGTTGACGATCATCCTTTTATTATTCAAGGATATAAAAATGTGATCAAATTATTTCCTGACAAAAACATAGAATTCACATTCTATGAAGCAATTGATTGTAAAACAGGATATGAAGCTGTAATTAATCCAGCAGCAAAATATGATTTAGCCTTTCTTGATGTTAGTATGCCTACCTACGAAGAAAAAAACATCAACACAGGTGAAGACATTGCGAAGTTGTTAATTAGTGAAATGCCCGAATGTAAAATTGCTCTCTTAACAATGCATTCAGAAAGTCTAAAGGTGCAATCCATTATTGATGAAATAAATCCTCTTGGTTTAGTTATAAAAAACGATTTGGGTTTTGAAAGTATGATATTGGCACTACAAACAATTCTTAAAGGAGAAAAATATTATAGTGATTCGGTTATTAAATTTTTGAATAATCAGCAAAAAGAAAAAGTGTATGTTGATGTTATAGACAAACAAATCTTACACTACTTGAATAAAGGAGTAAAATATGACGATATTCCTCTTTACATAACAATTTCATCGAGTTCTGTGAAAACTAGAAAAGAAAACATGAAAGAGTTACTTGGAATTAAAGGGTGTAAAGATTCCGAATTAGCTGCAGTTGCCAAAGACCGAGGCATGTTATTATAAAAACAAAAGCGATACTAATTAAAAGTATCGCTTTTTTTAATATCTATTCTTCCAAAGCATTCCAACCACGAGCTTTCAGCGGAATTTTAGTATTGGCTCTAGTTATTAAATGAGTTCCTTCGCTTTCGCCAACCATATGTCCTATTACGGTGAAGTTTGGATTGGCTTTTATTTTGTCAAAATCTTCCATTGCGATAGTAAACAATAATTCATAATCTTCTCCACCATTTATTGCAACTGTAGTTGAATCAATATTGAATTCTTCGCACACATTAATAAACTGCGGATCAACCGGAATTTTCTCTTCATATAAATTACATCCAACTTTACTTTGCTTACAAATATGAATAATCTCAGACGATAAACCATCCGAAATATCAATCATCGAAGTTGGTTTTACTTCCAATTTTGATAATAATTCTTTAATGTCGTGTCGCGCTTCTGGACGTAATTGTCTTTCTATCAAATAAGTATAAGCATCCAAATCGGGTTGATTGTTTGGATTTACTTGAAACACTTGTTTCTCACGTTCCAATACTTGCAATCCCATATAAGCAGAACCCAAATCGCCAGAAACTACTAACAAATCGCCTTCTTTCGCTCCACTTCTGTATACAATTTCATCTTCATTTGCTTCACCAATTGCTGTGATTGAGATAATCAAACCTTTCTGTGACGAAGTGGTGTCGCCACCAATAACATCAACATTGTAAAATTTAGAAGCTAATGTAATTCCATCAAACAATTCTTCCAAAGCTTCCAACGGAAAACGATTGGAAACTGCAACCGAAACTGTAATTTGAGTCGCTTTCGCATTCATCGCACAAATATCAGAAACATTCACAACAACAGCTTTGTAACCCAAATGTCGCAAAGGCATGTAAGCCAAATCAAAATGTACGCCTTCAATTAATAAATCAGTTGAAACGACTACTTTTTTATCTTTAAAATCTAAAACAGCAGCATCGTCTCCAATACTTTTTATAGTTGAGGTGTTTTTTACATCAAAATTTTTTGTCAAATGGTCTATCAATCCAAATTCGCCCAATTGCGAAAGTGATGTTCGTTGCGGATTTTTATCTTCTATCATTTTGCAAAGGTACAAAGTTTTTTTGCCACAGATTCACAGATTTTTCGCATCTTTATAGTAATAAATCTCTTTTTATGAAAAATTATCAAATTGTAACACTTACCATAAATCCATCATTAGATAAATCCACTCATTTTACAGGATTGATTGCTGAACAAAAAATGCGTTGCGAAAAACCACGCTATGATGCTGGCGGTGGCGGAATAAATGTGTCGAAAGCGATTGCAAAATTGGGAGGAAAATCAACTTGTATTTTTACTTCTGGTGGTTCTTCTGGAGAAATGTTGGAAGAGTTAATTGTGAAAGAAAATCTAGAAAGTTGTGTTATCAAAACCAAAAATTGGACCAGAGAAAATTTCATTGCATTCGAAAATACAAGCAAAGCACAATACCGATTCGGATTTCCAGGCAATGAGTTTTATGATGATGAAAAAGATAGAATTCTACAAACCATAAAAGAGTTAAAAACCGATTATTTAGTCATCAGCGGAAGTTTGAACGAAGGATTAGCAACTAATTTCTATCAAAGAATAGCTGAAATAGCAAAGGAATCAAACATAAAAGTTATCGTTGATACTTCAGGTGAAGCATTGCAAAAGGTATTAGAAACTGGCGTTTATTTAATCAAACCTAACATTGGCGAATTAGCAAAATTAATTGGTGTAGAACGATTGGAATTAATAGAAGTAGAAAAAGCAGCAAAAAAGCTAATTGAAGATAAAAGCGCCGAAATTGTAGTAGTTTCACTTGGAGCAGAAGGCGCAATCTTAGTCACCAAAGACGAAACCCATTTAGTAAAAGCACCAAAAGTAGAAAAGAAAAGCACGGTTGGAGCAGGCGATAGCATGGTTGGCGGAATGGTTTGGGCATTATCACTAAACAAATCCCTAAAAGAAGTAATCCAAATAGGCGTTTGTTGCGGAACAGCCGCCACAATGAATGAAGGAACACAACTTTTTAAAACAGAAGATGTGATGCGATTACTAAAAGAAATATAACAAAAAACCCAACAACTTTCGTTATCGGGTTTAGTCTATATTCTATTCTCTATTTTCTTTATTCTTAAAAAATTAATCATTCAACTTCAAAACAGCCATAAATGCTTCTTGTGGAATTTCAACATTTCCTACCAATCGCATTCTCTTTTTACCTTTTTTCTGTTTTTCAAGAAGTTTACGTTTTCTAGAAATATCTCCACCATAACATTTTGCGGTAACGTCTTTACGTAATGCTTTTATCGTTTCACGAGCAATTATTTTTGCTCCAATTGCTGCCTGAATCGGAATGTCAAATTGTTGTCTTGGGATTAATTCGCGTAATTTTTCACACATTTTTTTACCGATGTTGTAGGCATTACTTTCGTGAATCAATGCAGATAAAGCATCAACCGATTGTGCGTTTAATAACACATCAAGTTTAACTAATTTAGAAGTTCGCATTCCAATTGGCGAATAATCAAATGAGGCGTAACCTTTAGAAACCGTTTTCAATCTATCATAAAAATCGAATACAATTTCTGCCAAAGGCATATCAAAAGTCAATTCAACTCGTTCGGTTGTCAAATACGTTTGATTGGTGATAACACCACGTTTTTCGATACATAAGCTCATTACATTTCCAACATAATCGGCTTTTGTAATGATGGTTGCTTTAATGTAAGGTTCTTCAACTCGGTCTAATTTTGAAGGTTCAGGTAAATCCGATGGATTGTTAATTACAAATGAAACTTCTGGATCTTTTTTAGTATAAGCCAAATACGAAACGTTAGGAACTGTAGTGATTACAGTCATGTCGTATTCGCGTTCCAATCGTTCTTGAATAATTTCCAAGTGTAACATTCCTAAGAATCCACAACGGAAACCGAAACCTAAAGCAGCCGAACTTTCGGCCACAAATACTAATGAAGCATCATTCAATTGAAGTTTTTCCATTGAAGCACGCAAATCTTCAAAATCGTCGGTATCCACAGGGTAGATTCCGGCGAAAACCATTGGTTTTACATCTTCAAATCCTGTAATCATATTGGTTGTTGGCGTTTTTGCATCCGTTAAGGTATCACCAACTTTTACTTCTTTCGCTTCTTTAATTCCAGAGATTAAATACCCAACATCACCAGTAGAAATAACGCTTTTCGGAACTTGGTTTAACTTCAAAGTTCCTACTTCATCAGCGAAATATTCATTGCCTGTAGCCATGAATTTAATCTTCTGACCTTTTCTAATTTCACCATTTTTAACACGGAAAATAACTTCAATTCCGCGAAACGGATTGTAATGTGAATCGAAAATCAATGCCTGTAATGGTTCGTCAACATTACCTTTTGGCGCAGGAATTTTTTCTATAATTGCAGCCAGAATATTTTCGACACCAAAACCAGTTTTACCCGAAGCGTGAATAATATCTTCAAGTTTGCAACCTAATAAATCTATAATATCGTCACTAACTTCTTCAGGATTAGCACTTGGTAAATCAACTTTATTCAAAACTGGAATAATTTCCAAGTCATTTTCTAAAGCCAAATATAAATTAGAAATCGTTTGAGCCTGAATACTTTGTGCAGCATCAACAATCAATAATGCACCTTCGCAAGCCGCAATCGAACGAGAAACTTCGTATGAGAAATCTACGTGTCCAGGAGTATCAATAAGGTTTAAGATATAATCTTCACCTTTATATTTATATTCCATTTGAATGGCGTGACTTTTTATGGTAATTCCACGTTCACGCTCCAAATCCATGTTGTCAAGCAATTGCGCTTTTTCTTCACGAGCAGTAACGGTTTGTGTGGCGCCAAGAAGTCTATCTGCAAGCGTACTTTTTCCGTGGTCAATATGTGCAATAATGCAAAAATTTCTAATATTTTTCATGCTTCAATATCAAGTTCAATCCCGAAACTTCGGGGCAATAGCAATTCTAGTGCAATTAATCTGCAAATATAATGTAAAGTTTAGACTTTTAAGCTATGTTTTTTTGTGCTTATTGATAGGAAGTTGGACTACATTGAGCAAATTTTTCATTTGCTGAAGTGAAAAAAGTATAATCTTTAACAAAAAGTTTTAATAAACGTTCAAATTCTTTTTGTTTTTCTTCAGAAATTAAATTTTCAGGAAGTACATTTTTTAGTTTGAAATTATAAATGAAATAATCGATTTTTCCATTTGGAGCAAAATAAATCCTTTGAAAACATTTGGTTTTACTTTCCCATTTGAAGTTGTTTTTATTTAAAAACGAACCAAAATCTTGAAGTAATTTAATATAAGATTCTTGTAACTTTTGTTGCTGTGCTTCTGTTCTGAAAACAGCTTTTGTACTATCAATATGAACCGCCGATTTGTATTCTAAATCTAATTTTTCAATATTAATTCCAATTTTTTGGGCTTCTTCTACAGAAAAAACCTTGGATTGTGAATGCAAATTATTGAAAAATAAAAGAATTAAAAATAGTTTTAAAATTCTCATTTGATTGATGATTGAAACTTTGATTAGGTAAAACTAACGTAATTAATAGTAATAAAATTGTAAAATTGTAATTTCAGCTTTTATAGTTCTTATTTCGATTAACTTTCATTACTAAATATTCTTAACTATCTTTGCAAAAAAATTAATTCAATGCCCAAAATAGGCAACATCATATTGCCCGATTTTCCGCTGTTACTTGCGCCGATGGAAGACGTAAGCGATCCGCCATTTCGTAGATTGTGCAAATTGCATGGTGCTGATTTGATGTACTCCGAATTTATCTCATCTGAAGGATTGATTCGCGATGCTGTAAAAAGTCGTCAGAAATTGGATATTTTTGATTACGAACGGCCAGTTGGAATTCAATTATTTGGTGGCGATGAAGAAGCTATGGAAATGTCATCACGTATAGTTGATGCCGTTCAACCCGATTTGGTGGATATCAATTTTGGTTGTCCCGTGAAAAAGGTTGTTTGTAAAGGTGCAGGCGCAGGAGTTTTGAAAGATGTAGATTTGATGGTGCGTTTGACTAAAGCTGTTATCAAAGGAACTAATCTTCCGGTAACAGTAAAAACGCGTTTGGGTTGGGATGAAAATTCAATCAATATTGATGAGGTAGCAGAACGTTTGCAAGATATTGGTGTTCAAGCATTAACGGTTCACGCAAGAACTCGCGCTCAAATGTATAAAGGACATTCTGATTGGAGTCATATTGAACGTGTAAAAAACAATCCTAGAATTACAATGCCAATTTTTGGAAACGGCGATATCGATTCTCCTGAAAAGGCATTAGAATATAAAAATAAATACGGACTTGATGGAATGATGATTGGTCGTGCCGCAATTGGGTATCCGTGGATTTTTAACGAAATCAAACATTATTTTGCTACAGGAGAACATTTGGCAAAACCAACAATTGTTGATAGAGTAGAAGCAGCAAGAAATCATTTAATTTGGTCAATGGACTGGAAAGGTGAACGCCTTGGAATTGTAGAAATGCGTCGTCATTATACCAATTATTTCAAAGGAATTCATGGTTTTAAAGAATACAAACAAAGGCTTGTAACGACAGACGAACACAACGGATTGATGGATATATTTGAAGAGATTAGCCAAGAATATGCTAATTATCAAATTGTTTAATCTAAAAGCTTTTTTGTTACTCTACTGCTTGCAATAAAACTTGCAATAATTCCCAAAGATACAATCGTTATAAATACTATCAATACATTTAATATTGAAAATTCAACAGGATAGGCCAATGTTGGAGTTATCATGATAAGTTGGAATTGTTGTTGTATTAAAACAATGATAATTCCTAAAACCAAACCTATTATACCACCAAAAATACTCAATAAGCTTCCTTGTAGCAAAAATACTTTACGTAAATCTTTAACTTCTGTCCCAAGGTTATACAAGGTTTTTAAGTTTGCTTTCTTGTCTAAAATCATCATTATTAATGCTCCTATTAAATTGAAAAGAGCAATAACAATTACAAGAGTAAAAATAAGATAAACCGCAATATTTTCAGTATTTAACATTTTGTGTAAAGTTGCGTTTAATTCAGCTCTTGTTTTTACGTCAACTTTATTATTGAAAATGGTTTCAATTTTGGTAATTACTTCAGCTTCATTTGAATTAGGTTTTAATTTCAATTCAATTCCTGAAACTTGATTTGTTTTGTATTGTAATAACTCTTGTGCCAAACCTAAATCGGCAAATACATACTTAGAATCAAGCTCTTCGCTGATTGCATAAATTCCAACAGGAATCAAGACCGATTTATTAAATGAATCTTCAGGATTTAGAGCCAAATCGCCTTTGCCGGGCTTAGGAGCCATTACTTCAAAAGCGTTGTTGAAGTCAAACAAACCCATTGATAATTTTTCAGAAATTCCATAGCCAACTACTACTTGGTAAGTTTCGGGTTTTAACCATTGACCATTAAATAGCTTTTGAGAAGCTTTACTAACATTTTTAAAGTTGTTGTCAACTCCTTTTAGAATAGAAATTTGTTGTTTTCCATCAAAAGAAAATAGTACTCGCTCTTCAATTATTTTACTAAAGTCAACTACACCTTCGGTGTTTCTAATTTTTTTCTCTTGATCAGTTGTAATGTAAAATGATTTTCCTATGGATGGATTTACTTTTAAATCTGGGTCAAAATCATTTGAAAAGGATAAACTAAATACTCGCAATCCACTAAAAACAGAAAGAACAACAAACAATGCCATAGCACCAACAATAATTCCGCCTGAAGCAATTTTAGTAATGATGTTGATTGCATTATTCTTGCTCTTACTAAAAAGGTATCGTTTAGCTATGTAAAAAGGGAAACTCACTTACGATCTCTTGCGTTTTTCTAGTAATTCTCTATTTTCTATTGGATTTTCTTCTCCTTTTAAAGCATTGTCAATTTTTTCGATATAATCTAGTGAATCGTCAATGTAAAAAGAAAGATTAGGCACTTTTCTCAACTGTAATTTAACGCGTTGAGACAAGTCATGTTTTATTAATGGAGCATTAGATTTTACTGCAGCTAAAATTTCTTGAGCTCTATTTTGAGGGAAAACACTCAAATATACACGCGCTACACCCAAATCAGTTGTAACAACAACTTTAGAAACCGAAATTATCAAATTTGTAAGTCCGTTTTTTCTCACTTCACCTTGAAGAATATCTACTAAATCATTTTGTAGAACGCTTCCTATTTTTTTCTGTCTATTTGTTTCCATAGTGCAAAAATACGATTTTAAGTTTAATTTCAAGTCATAGCGTTCATTATGATAAAAATCATTAGTTAATAAAGTTCGGAATTAGTAACTTTGATTTCTAATAAATCATTGAAAACAATAGCAAAATAATGAGAAAAATAGAACATATAGGAATTGCTGTAAAAAATTTAGAAACTTCCAATTTATTATTTGAAAAATTATTTGGTGCACCAGCTTACAAACAAGAGGAAGTTGCAAGTGAAGGAGTAAAAACTTCTTTTTTTATGAATGGGCCAAATAAAATAGAATTATTAGAAGCGACAAATCCTGAAAGTCCAATTGCTAAATTTATTGATAAGAAAGGCGAAGGGATTCATCATATAGCATTTGATGTAAAAGATATTATATCAGAAATGAAAAGATTGAAAGATGAAGGATTTATACTGTTAAATGAAATACCTAAAAAAGGAGCTGACAACAAACTAGTAGCTTTTCTTCATCCAAAGACCACCAATGGAGTTCTGATTGAACTATGTCAAGAAATTGATTAGAGGAATTGAATTTCAAATGATTATAGATTTTGTAAAATTCTAATAAATCAAAAATTTAAAAACACTTGCAATAAATTAAAAATAGTAGTAATATTGCAACCTCATAACCGGTCCTATAGCTCAGTTGGTTAGAGCACCTGACTCATAATCAGGTGGTCCCTGGTTCGAGCCCAGGTGGGACCACAAGTAAAAGACCTCGAAAAAAAAGAGGTCTTTTTTATTATACGTAAACCAAAAACGTTTTTTTTACGTTAATATTGAAAATATATGGTTGTTTGTAAATAAATTGTCAATTGTTTACTACAATAATTAAAATATAAGACAAAAAATTTTGATAAAGAGATTTTTTTTTTACTTTTACGCCCTATGAAAATTGTCCCAAATAAGATAATAGTATTAATCGTCGGGTTGCTTAGTGTAAATTTTACATTTGCAGCACCAGATCCGCCTGAGCCAATTCCACCACCACCACCAGGTTTACCGGTAGATGGAGGTATAATGGTCTTGTTTTTTGCGTCATTGATTTTTGCATTTTACAAAATATATACAATAAAAAAAGCTTCAAGATAATTGAAGCTTTTTTGTTTTAATAAGTTTATATTCATTTAATAGCATTCAATTTTGCTACATATTTCCCAATTACATCAAATTCTAAATTAATTTTTGTTCCAATTTTAAAACTTTTGAAGTTAGTGTGCTCAAAAGTATAAGGTATTATAGCAACACTAAATTCATTGATTTTAGAATCTACAACAGTTAGACTAACACCGTTAACAGTAATAGATCCTTTTTCAATAGTAATATTGTTTAATGCAGCATCATATTCGAAAGTAAATTTCCAACTTCCGTCTGTTTCTTCAACAGATTTACACAAACCAACTTGATCAACATGACCTTGAACAATGTGTCCATCAAGTCTATCACCAAGTTTCATTGCTCGTTCTAAGTTTACAATGTCATTTATTTTCCAATCACCTACATTTGTTTTGTCAATTGTTTCTTTTATCGCGGTTACAGTGTAGTTGTCATTTTCTATTCCAACCACAGTTAGGCACACACCATTATGAGCGACACTTTGGTCAATTTTTAGTTCGTTAGTTATGGATGAGGTAATAGTAAGATGTAGGTTTTCTTCTTCTTTTACAATGTCTTTTACTATTCCAAGGGTTTCTATTATTCCTGTAAACATTTGTCGTTTTATTTTACTAAATTTGCACTTCAAAATTAGCAATAAATAAGAAGAAGTCACTATGAAAAAAGCAGAAAATATAATCGTTGGAATTTCGATAGGAGATTTAAACGGTATTGGAAGCGAAGTAATATTAAAAACATTTGAAGATACTCGAATGTTAGAGTTGTGTACACCTGTAATTTTTGCTAATGTTAAGATTTTATCCTTTATAAAAAGAAACCTTAATTCTGAAGTTGCACTTCATGGGATTGACAAACTGGAACAATTAGTAAAAGGAAAAATTAATGTGCTTAATGTTTGGAGAGAAGGAGTAGATATTAATTTTGGACAAAATGATGAAAACGTAGGAAAATATGCTATAAAATCATTTGTTGCTGCTACCGATGCTTTAAAAGAAGGATTAATAGATGTTTTGGTTACTGCTCCAATTAATAAATATAATATTCAATCGGAAGAATTTAAATTTCCTGGACATACTGATTATTTAGACAAGGAGTTGGAAGGTAATGCATTAATGTTAATGGTTCAAGACAATCTAAGAGTTGGATTATTAACCGATCATGTTCCAGTAAATGATGTTGCTAAACATCTGACAGAAAAATTAATTTTTCAAAAAATCGAAACTATTAATTTGACTTTGAAACAGGATTTTAGCATAACTAAACCTAAAATTGCGGTTTTAGCTTTGAATCCTCATGCTGGTGATAATGGAGTTATTGGTAAAGAAGATGACGAAATTTTAAAACCCGCAATTAAAAAATTATTTGATAAAGGAATTCTAGCATTCGGACCCTATTCTGCAGATGGATTCTTTGGAAGCGGTCAATATGAAAAGTTTGATGCTGTAATTGCAACCTATCACGACCAAGGATTAATTCCTTTCAAAACGTTGGCTTTTGGTAATGGTGTGAACTACACTGCAGGTCTAAATAAGATAAGAACGTCTCCAGATCATGGAACAGCTTATGAAATTGCAGGAAAAGGATTAGCAGATGCATCCTCATTCAAAGAGGCTGTTTATCTTGCGATTGACATCTATCACTCAAGAAATGAGTATTTAGAGTTGTCAAAAAACCCTTTAAAAATAAAAGAAAAACAATTAGAAACAAAAAAAGGTGCTTAACGCTTTTGGATTTACAATAAATTTATATCTTTGCACTCCCAAACCCGAATCTTCGGATGGGACAAATTGATGAAATGATGAAAGTTACAAATGAATTTTTAATTCCGTTTATTGGATTAAAGTTAGGAAAACATCAATTTGAATTTCAAATAAAGAAAAAGTTCTTTGATAGTTTTGATTATCACGAATATGAAGATTGTGATATCAAAGTAAATGTAGTTTTAGAGAAAAAAAGTACCATGTTGGAGCTTTCTTTCAAACACAAAGGAACAATTCATGTGCCTTGTGATTTAACTAACGAAATGTTTGACCTTCCAATAAAAGGGAAGATAAGATTAGTAGTTAATTTTGGAGAAGAGTTTAACAACGATAACGAAGAGTTATTGATTTTGCCTCATGGTGAGCATCAAATAGATATATCACAATATATTTATGAAATGATTGTGCTTTCTGTTCCGTTAAAAAGAGTTCATCCTGGAATAAAAGAAGGAACTTTGCAAACAGAAACCCTCGAAAAATTAACAAAACTATCTGTAAAAGAACAGAAAAAAGAGAGTAAAAAAGAAGAAAATACGGACCCTAGATGGGAAAAATTAAAGCAACTATTAACGGATAAATAATATAGTAAAATGGCACATCCTAAGAGAAAAATCTCCAAAACGAGAAGAGATAAGAGAAGAACACATTACAAAGCTACTGCAGCTACAATTGCAACTTGTCCAGTAACTGGAGAAGCACATTTATACCACAGAGCTTACTGGCATGAAGGTAAAATGTATTACAGAGGTCAAGTAGTTATTGATAAATCAGTAGTTGCTGCTTAATATATTTTTAAAATTACATTTAAACTCTCACGACCTGTGAGAGTTTTTTGTTTTTTATAAAATTTGATTATAACTAAATATTTTTTTGTAAATTCCACCTCTTTTAAAATTTGATTTATAAAGAGGTTATAAATAAACTATATGAGTAAAATTACAGCCGCAATTACCGCTGTTGGTGGATATGTTCCAGATTATGTTCTGTCTAACCAAGTATTAGAAACTCTTGTAGATACCAACGACGAATGGATTACTACTAGAACTGGTATTAAAGAAAGAAGATTGTTGAAAGAACAAGGCAAAGGAACTTCTTATTTAGCTATTAAAGCTGCCCAAGATTTGTTTAAAAGAGGAAATATTAATCCAGCTGAAATTGATTTGGTAATTATGGCAACAGCTACGCCAGATATGCCAGTTGCTACGACTGGAGTTTACGTTGCTACACAAATTGGAGCTGTTAATGCCTTTGCTTTTGATTTGTCTGCTGCATGTTCAAGTTTCCTTTATGGAATGTCAACTGCTGCTGCCTACATAGAATCTGGAAGATATAAAAAAGTATTGTTAATTGGAGCAGATAAAATGTCTTCAATAATCGATTATACCGATAGAGCTACTTGCATCATATTTGGTGATGGTGGAGGAGCAGTATTATTTGAACCTAACAATGAAGGTCTTGGACTACAAGATGAATTTTTACGTTCTGATGGAATTGGTAGAGAGTATTTGAAAATTGATGCAGGTGGTTCTATTTTACCAGCTTCTAAGCAAACGGTAGAAAATAGTCAACATTTTGTTTTTCAAGATGGTAAAACTGTTTTCAAATATGCTGTCTCTGGAATGGCTGATGTTAGTGATAAAATAATGCAACGTAATAATTTGACCAAAGAGGATATAAATTGGTTAATTGCACATCAAGCTAATAAAAGAATTATCGATGCAACTGCATCAAGAATGGAACTTGACGAAGAAAAAGTCTTAGTAAATATTCATAAATATGGAAACACAACTTCAGCAACATTACCTTTGTTGTTGAGTGATTTTGAACATAAATTTAAAAAAGGAGATAACCTTATTTTTGCTGCTTTTGGCGGCGGATTTACTTGGGGTTCAATTTACCTTAAGTGGGCATACAACAAACAATAAAAACTATAACTTAAACAAATCAATTATGGATTTAAAAGAAATTCAAAACCTAATCAAATTTGTATCTAATTCAGGTGTTGCTGAAGTAAAATTAGAAACTGGTGATATTAAAATTACCATCAGAACTACTTTGGAAGGAAATGCTCCTGATATAACTTATGTGCAACAAGCGCCAATGCAACAAGCTGTGCAACAATCGGCTCCAGTTCAACAAGTTGCAGCACCAGCGGCTCCTGCTGCACCTGCAGTAGATGAAAATGCAAAATATGTTACAATTAAGTCACCAATGATTGGTACATTCTACAGAAAACCAGCTCCAGACAAACCAACTTTTGTTGAAGTTGGATCTTCAATAGGTAAAGGTGATGTTTTATGTGTTGTTGAAGCAATGAAATTGTTCAATGAAATTGAAGCTGAAATCACAGGAAAAATTGTTAAAATTCTTGTTGACGATATGTCTCCAGTTGAATTTGACCAACCATTATTCTTAGTAGATCCATCATAATTTTAAATTCCAATATTTTAAATTCCAAATCCCAAGTTTATTTCTTAGGAATTGGAGTTTGGGATTTGTTTTTTGAATTTTAAAAAAAATAAGATGTTTAAAAAAATATTAATTGCCAATAGAGGAGAGATTGCACTTCGTGTAATTAGAACTTGTAGAGAAATGGGTATAAAGACCGTGGCCGTTTATTCAACAGCTGATGCTGAAAGTTTACACGTGAAATTTGCAGACGAAGCTGTTTGCATTGGTCCGCCACCAAGTAATTTATCTTACTTGAAAATGTCGAATATCATTGCAGCTGCCGAAATTACTAATGCAGATGCAATTCACCCAGGATATGGTTTCTTGTCTGAAAATGCTAAATTTTCTAAAATCTGTCAAGAACATGGAATTAAATTCATCGGTGCTTCGCCAGAAATGATTGACAAGATGGGAGATAAAGCTACTGCAAAATCTACTATGATTGAAGCAGGAGTTCCATGTGTGCCTGGTTCTGAGGGAATTCTAGATTCTTTTGAAGATGCTCTAAAAGTTGCTAAAGAAATAGGTTATCCTGTTATGATGAAAGCAACTGCTGGTGGTGGTGGAAAAGGAATGCGTGCTATTTGGAAAGAAGAAGATTTACTAAAAGCATGGGAAAGTGCTCGTCAAGAAGCAGCAGCAGCATTTGGAAATGATGGTATGTATATGGAGAAACTTATTGAAGAACCACGTCATATCGAAATTCAAGTTGTTGGAGATTCTTATGGAAAAGCTTGCCATCTTTCAGAAAGAGATTGCTCTGTTCAAAGACGTCATCAAAAATTAACTGAAGAAACTCCTTCACCATTCATGACGGATGAATTACGTCATAAAATGGGAGAAGCTGCGGTAAAAGCTGCAGAATATATTAAATATGAAGGCGCAGGAACAGTTGAGTTTCTTGTAGATAAACACAGAAATTTCTACTTCATGGAAATGAATACTCGTATCCAAGTAGAACACCCTATTACAGAGCAAGTAATTGATTATGATTTAATTCGTGAGCAAATTCTTGTAGCTGCAGGAGTGCCAATTTCTGGAAAAAACTATTTACCACAATTGCATTCAATAGAATGTCGTATTAACGCCGAAGATCCATATAATGATTTCCGTCCTTCACCAGGAAAAATCACAGTATTGCATTCACCAGGCGGACATGGTGTACGTTTAGATACTCACGTTTATGCTGGATATACAATTCCACCAAATTATGACTCTATGATTGCAAAGTTGATTACAACAGCGCAAACACGTGAAGAAGCTATCAATAAGATGAAACGTGCTTTAGATGAGTTTTATATTGAAGGAATTAAAACAACTATTCCTTTTCATAGACAATTGATGGATGAACCAGATTATGTTGCAGGAAATTACACTACAGCATTTATGGAATCCTTCAAAATGAAAGACTTAGAATAATAGAATTTCAAACAATACAGATTGAAAACCATTCATTTATTTGGATGGTTTTTTTGTTAACCAAAATTTGATATACAAAAAAACCCGTTCAGTTGTGAACGGGTTTTTAATTATCTAAAATAATTTAGATTATGCTTCAAAAGGAATTACAGAAACAAAAGACTTATCGTCTGCTTTTTTCTGAAATTTCACAATACCATCAACTTTAGCATGTAAAGTATGATCGTTACCCATGTAAACATTTTCACCTGGATTGTGTTTAGAACCTCTTTGTCTTACGATAATGTTTCCAGCAATTGCAGCCTGACCACCATATATCTTAACGCCTAAACGTTTTGAATGTGATTCTCTACCATTCTTCGAACTACCGACACCTTTCTTGTGAGCCATGATGTATTGGTTTTTATAAGTTAATACTAAAATTAAACAGCTTTACCACCGTTTAATTCATCTTGTAATTTTTTTAATTCATCCATTTTACCATCAGCAGCTAATTGTGCTTGTTGAGCCCAAGTAGTTGGATCTAAATGTTGTACTTTTGAAGTAGATGCATCTAAAATTGCTTTAACTTCTTCAGCAGAAGCAGCAGCTAATTTTGCAAATGTATCGATTCCAGCAGCAACTAATGCTTCAGCAGCTTTTGGACCAATTCCTTCAATGATTACTAAATCATCACCTGATTTTTTTGCTTTTGGAGCTTTTGGAGCTTTTTCTTCAACAGCTTCTACAAGTTTTTCTGCTTTTGGAGCTTTCTCAGCTTTTGGAGCTTCAACTTTTTCTGCTTTTGGAGCCGCTTTTTTAGCACCTGTTGCAACAATTCCTTCAATAAGGATTTGAGTTAAATACTGACGGTGACCATTTCTTTTCTTGTAACCTTTTCTTCTTTTCTTTTTGAAGATAATTACTTTATCACCTTTTAAGTGTTGTAACACTTTTGCTTCAACAGAAGCACCTTCTATAGCTGGGGCGCCTAAAGTTACATTTCCATTATCGTCTAATAAAAGAACTTTGTCAAAAGAAACTTTTGAACCTTCTTCACTAGCCAAACGGTGAACATAAACCTTTAAGTCTTTGCTTACTTTAAATTGTTGCCCTGCTATCTCTACGATTGCGTACATAACAAATTGTTTAGTTAATTTTTTTAAGGTTGCAAATATACAAATAAATATTTCTCATACAACCCATTTTTAAAAAAGTTTTCACTTATAAATCAATTGATTATATATTTTGAAATTTAAAGTTAAATACTTTTTTAAGTAGCCATAAAAAAATCTATTTTTGTGTAACAGAAATTGCAATTATTATACTAATTGTACTATCAACTAAAATTTATAATAGTTTTTATGAAAAAATCTTTAATCGCTTTAAGTTCAGTGCTTATGCTTGGAGGAACAGCTCATGCCCAAAAGGTTGCTTTTGAGGAATATGACTTAGCCAATGGAATGCATGTTGTTTTACACAACGATCAATCCGCACCTGTTGTTATAACTTCGGTTATGTACCACGTTGGTTCAAAAGATGAAAATCCTGAAAGAACAGGTTTTGCTCACTTTTTTGAACATTTATTATTTGAAGGAACTGAAAACATCAAAAGAGGAGAGTGGTTCAAAATTGTAACAGGAAATGGTGGAACAAACAACGCTAACACTTCTGATGATAGAACTTACTATTTTGAAGTTTTTCCATCAAACAATTTAGAATTAGGTTTATGGATGGAATCAGAGCGATTAATGCATCCTGTTATCAACCAAATTGGTGTTGACACTCAAAATGAAGTTGTAAAAGAAGAGAAACGTCTTAGAGTTGACAACCAACCTTATGGTAGTTGGATAGCTCAAGTTAAAAAGAATTTATTCAAAAATCATCCTTATCGTTGGGCAACTATTGGTTCTATGGAACATTTAGATGCAGCAACTTTAGAAGAATTTCAAGCGTTTAACAAAAAATTCTATGCTCCTAAAAATGCTGTATTAGTAGTTGCGGGTCAATTAGATATTGCAAAAACTAAAGAATGGATTCAAAAATATTTTGGACCAATTCCTGCTGGTGAAAAACCAGTTAAGCAAACATTTGTTGAAGAACCAATTACACAACAAATAAATGCTAGATATGAAGATCCGAATATTCAAAAACCAATGGTGGTTGCTGCCTATAGAACACCATCAATGAAAACTAGAGATGCAAGAGTGTTAGATATGATTTCTACTTTATTGAGCGATGGAAAAAGTTCAAGATTGTACAAAAAAATCGTTGATGAAAAGAAAATGGCTCTTCAATTAAGTTCATTCAATTATAGCCAAGAGGACTATAGTTCTTATATGATTATCGGAATTCCTCAAGGTGAGTTTACATCTGCTGATTTAATTAAAGAAGCTGATGAAGAAATTGTAAAACTTCAAACAGAGTTAATTTCTGAAAATGATTTGTTGAAATTGAAAAACAAATACGAAAATAACTACGTAAACGGAAATTCAAGCGTTGAAGGTGTTGCTGAAAATTTAGCTACATATTATATGTTGTATGGCGATATTAATTTAATCAATACAGAAATTGAAATTTATCGTTCAATTACTCGTGAAGAAATTAGAGATATTGCTAAGAAATATTTGAATCCAAATCAAAGATTGATTTTAGATTATGTTCCTGCAAAAGACAAAGCTGAAAATAAATAAACTTATACGAAAATGAGAAAATCACTAATCATATTATCAAGCTTGTTTTTAACTATCACTATGCAAGCACAAGACAGATCACAGCCGAAACCAGGACCAGCTCCTACTATTAATATTAAAAAACCAGTTTCATTTGTTTTACCAAACGGATTGAAAGTTTTGGTTGTTGAAGATCATAAATTACCTAGAGTTTCATTCAACCTTTCTATCGACAATGCTCCTTATGCAGAAGGCGATAAAAAAGGTGTAGATGAATTAACAGGTTCATTAATTGGAAATGGTTCTAAGACTATCAGCAAAGATGCTTTCAATGAAGAAGTAGATTTCTTAGGTGCTGATATAAACTTTAGTACAAATGGTGCATTTGCAAGCGGATTATCTAAATATTCAAAAAGAATTTTAGAATTAATGGCTGATGGTGCATTAAACCCAAACTTTACTCAAGAAGAATTTGATAAAGAAAAAGAAAAACTTATTGAGGGTTTAAAAACACAAGAAAAAAGTGTTCCTGCTGTTGCCGGAAGAGTTGAAAACGTATTGGTTTACGGAAAAAACAATCCAGCTGGTGAATATCTAACAGAGCAAACTATCAACAATGTTTCTTTATCAGACGTAAAAACTAACTATAGTACTTATTTTGTTCCTGAAAAGGCTTATTTAGTAGTTATTGGTGATGTTAAATTTAAAGACACTAAGAAATTAGTTGAAAAACTTTTTGGTTCTTGGGTTAAAGCTAAAGCACCTCAAATTACTTACAACACCCCAAGTAACGTTCAATACACACAAATTAACTTTGTGGATATGCCAAATGCAGTTCAATCTGAAATTTCTTTAGTGAACACTGTAAATTTAAAATTATCTGACCCTGATTTCTTTCCAGTTATTGTTGCAAATCAAGTTTTAGGTGGAGATTTTAATAGTTATTTAAACATGAACTTACGTGAAGCTCATGGTTGGACTTATGGCGCTCGTTCTAATGTAGGTTCAAGTAAATACATGGCTAGTAAATTTAAAGCTAACTCACAAGTGAGAAACGCTGTTACTGATAGTGCTGTTGTTGAATTCTTAAAAGAAATTAAAAGAATTAGAACAGAAAAAGTTTCAGAGCAAACATTAAACGATGTAAAAGCTGGATATGTTGGAAGATTTGTAATGCAAGTTGAAAAACCTCAAACAGTAGCTCGTTATGCATTAAACATTGAAACAGAAGGTTTACCTGCAGATTTCTATGAAAACTATATCAAAAACATTCAAGCTGTAACTGCTGACGATGTTACAAGAGTTATGAATAAATATGTTCTTGAAGATAATTTAAGAATTATTGTTACAGGTAAAGGTTCAGAAGTTATTCCTGGTTTAGAACGATTGAAAATTCCAATGTTCTATTTTGATAAATTTGGAAATCCAACAGAGAAACCAGCTATGAAAAAGCCTACTCCTGCTGGAGTTACAGTGAAAACAGTTATGGATAATTATATCAAAGCTATTGGTGGAGATAAAGCTGTTGCAGCGGTAAAAACTATTTTCTTAACTGGTTCTTCAGAAATTGAAGGTGCACCAGCGCCATTATCTTATGTTGTGAAAAAAGATGTGAAAGGAAAAACATTATCTAAACTAGAATTAGTTGGAATGATGGAACTTTCTAAACAAGTTATAGGAGATACAAGCGGATATACTTCTTCTCAAGGTCAAAAGAAAGATTTAACTCCAGAAGAATTTGCTGAGAAAAAACCTTTAGCAACAACATTCGAAGAATTAGCATTAGCTAAAAAAGCTGACGTTGTTGTAGACGGAATAGAATCAATAAATGGAGTTGATGCTTATGCTATCAAAAATGGTAAAACAACTATTTACTATGATGTAAAAACAGGTTTAAAACTTTTATCATCAACAACATCTGAAAGAAATGGTCAAAAAATGACTTCTACAATTACTTTCAATGACTATAAAGATGTTAAAGGAATTAAAGTACCTCACAATATCATAATGTCTCAAGGTAGAGAAATTGATATCAAAATTTCTGATGTTAAAATCAACGAAGGTGTAACCGATGCTGATTTTCAATAATTAGATAGAAATAATTTAATAGTAAAAGACCGTTTCAAATTAATGAAACGGTCTTTTTATTTTTAAAAGCTATAACCTACTTCTTACTTGACAAATAAACTCCAATTAAAATAATAAATGCTCCAATAAATTGTATTGGCGTAAGCATTTCATTGTCTAATAATCCCCAAAAGAAAGCTACAACTGGAATTAAATAGGTTACCGAAGTAGCAAAAACTGGCGATGACATTTGAATCAATTTAAAGAAAATAATATTCGCAATTCCAGTTCCAACCACGCCAAGAATAATGATGTAAATCATCGAATTTTGAACTTCTGCATTTTCTACAACAGATAAAAAGTCGGTTGAGAATAATACAATCAAAGCAGGAACTAACATCACTAAAAAATTTCCTGTAGAAATACTTAAAGGTTTTACATCGGATAAATGTTTCTTTAACAAATTCACATTCGTTGCATAACAAATAGAAGCTACAAGGACTAAAATAGTATACCAATAATTTTGATTAGGATGATTTATCGCACCATTTACAATAAGTAAAAGTGTTCCAATTAAGCCAATGATTACACCAAAAACTTGTGTACGTTTGAAGCTTAAACCAAATGCCAATCCACCAATAATTAAAGTGTTTAAAGGTGTTAGTGAATTTAAAATTGAACTCACCGAACTACTAATCTGTGTTTGAGCAATAGCAAAAAGAAATGCTGGAATGAAAGTTCCAAACAAAGAAGTTAAAGCAATATACTTCCACTGATGTTGTTTTATTTCTGTGATGCTTTTAAATCCGATTATGATTAGGAATATAGCAGAGAAAATAATTCGTAACGAACCCAATTGCATCGGCGATAATCCAACCAATCCTTTCTTGATTAAGATAAAGGAACTTCCCCAAATCAAGGCAAGAACGGTTAAAAACAACCATTTTAATGTATTAGTTTGCATAGCATTTTTTTAGCACCACAAAATTGACATAATTTTATGAATTGTCGCATAAAAAAAGTTGTAATTTTGTAAAAACAATTAAGAGTCAAAAATTTAAAAACATAAATACAATGAGAATTTCAAAAGGAATCGTTGGTTTAGCATTGGCTTCAGTGCTTTTTGTAGGGTGTAAAAATACGGATAGCAAACCAACAGAAGTTAAAGAAGAAGCTACTGCCAAAAAAGAAATTGCAGCTGCAACAAAACCTGAAACAGCGACATTTCATATTGAAGGAATGACTTGCGCAGTAGGATGTGCTAAAACTATCGAAGAAAAATTAGCCGAAATGGATGGCGTTCAAAATGCAAAAGTAGATTTTGAAACAAAAACGGCTACTGTAAATTTTGATTTAGACAAATTAAAATCAGAAGATTTAGTAAAAGCAGCAGAATCTTGCGCTGATGGTAAAACATATAAAGTTTCTGATGTAAAACTTGGAAATAAAGCTTAATTATTATTTCAAATTAATAAAGAAAGGATTCGTAATTGCGAATCCTTTTTTGTTTTACTTCCACTTCAACGATTCCATCAAATTTTGCATATCGTTTTTGATATAATCAGCAGCTGGCATTATCGAATCGTAATTAGGTTTGGCATAGAAATAAACAGAACCTGTCAAAAAATGTTTTGTGCTATCGGTTACGTAAAACTGTGAGTTAGTTGCAGCATTTCCGCCAACACGATAAAACATTCCGTACACTTTCTTTTCATCATTTATAAAAGGTTGTTCCAAGATGTCGTCGGCTTTAATAACGTGTTCGTAAGTTAGTTTTTGAGCGTCACGAAGCAATTTATCAATGTTACCATTTACAGATTTATAAGTTAAATAAATCGTTGCTTTCATCTTCGGATATGTTATCGTAAAACCACAATCAGTTTTTTCTTTTATCACTGCTTCCGAATTGATATTGAAGGTAAACGGACAATGATTTTCAAAAGCTGCATATTCTGCCACAGGATAATCTAATCGCAATTGGCTAGAAGGTTTTGGCAAAACATCGTCTTTGCAACTTGTAAAAATTACAGCGCTAAAAGCTAAAGTTAATCCTACTATATAATGAAATGGTTTACGCATCAATGGTAACTTTTATTTGTTTAACTCGTTTTTTATCAACTACTTCTATGGTAAATAAGCAGTTTTCAAATTGTAATTTTTGTCCTTTTTTTGGAAAATTCCCTAATATTTCTAAAATAAATCCGGCTAAAGTTTCGGCTTCTCCTTTTCTTATTTCAAATAAATCTTCGTCAACATCAATAATTCTGTAGAAATCTTTTAGGTTAATTTTACCTTCAAATAAGTAATTTCTATCATCAATTTGAGAAAAATTAATATTCTCATCATCAAACTCATCGCTGATATCACCTACAATTTCCTCAATAACATCCTCTAAAGATACAATTCCTGACGTTCCGCCATATTCGTCAACCACAATAGCTAAATGGCTTTTCATGCCTTGAAAGTCTTTCAACAAATCGTCTAGTTTCTTGTTTTCAGGAACAAAAAACGGTTCACGAAGTAAGGTTTTCCAATCAAATTCTTTCTTATTAATGTGTGGAATCAAATCTTTAATAAACAAAACGCCTTCTATGTGGTCAATATTGTCTCTATAAACTGGAATTCGCGAATATCCTTTTTCAACAATCTTTGGAAATATTTCTGCAAACGTTTCTTCAATATCTAAAGCAAATAAATCAATCCTCGGACTCATGACTTGTTTAGTATCAGTATTTCCAAAAGAAACGATGCCTTCCAATAGTTTTTGTTCTTCTTGCGATGTGTCGTCTGTTGAAGTTAATTCTAAAGCTTGCGAAAGTTGATCAACCGAAAAATTGGTTTTTTGTTTGCCTAATTTCTCTTGAATAAAATTAGTAAAAGCTCTCATGGGCAAACTAATTGGAGAAAGCAATTTGTCTAATAGAGAAAGCGGATAAGCTATAAACGAAGCAAATTTTATATTATTTCTACTGGCATAAACTTTGGGTAAAACTTCTCCGAAAAGTAAAATTAGAAACGTGACTAAAACCACTTCAACAATAAATTTCAAAAGAGGTGAAGCAATAGTTGAAAAAACTTCATCTAATGAAAAGGAGAATAATATTACAATAGAAATGTGAAGAAAATTATTAGCGACCAAAATAGTTGCCAAAAGTTTTTTGGGTTTCGAAAGCATTTGATTGACAACAATTGCTTTTGAAGGATTTTTTTGTTCTAAATCGGAAATGTTTTTAGGTGTAAGCGAAAAAAGTGCCACTTCAGATGCAGCAACCATCGAACAACAAAAAAGCAAAATTATAATTCCAATGATGCCAAAAAGCATGTTGGTGTCAACGTTAGAAAATAATGTAAAACTGGGCTCTGGGTCCAAATTAAATTAAATTAGTTAAACATTATTAATAAGGCATATCATTTTCGATAGCCGAATTAGGTGTGTCAAAGTTACCGCTTTTAGGTTCAGATCCTGAAATTTGTTTGTTGCCTTCCGTATCTTTTTTCACATTCAAAAAGGTAAATTCTGTAACTTGAATTTCTGTAGTATATTTAGTAGAACCATCTTCTGCTTGCCATTGGCGCGATTTGATTCTGCCTTCAACATATATTTTATCACCTTTCGTAAGGTATTTTTCACAAATTTCGGCAGCTTTATTTCTAACTACAAGATTATGCCACTCGGTAGAAGTGATTTTTTCGTTGGTAGATTTATTGATATAAACTTCATTAGTCGCCAATGGAAAACGCCCAATGCAGTTTCCTCCTTCAAAATAATGCATCTTAATATCGTCACCTAAATGACCAATTAGCATAACTTTATTCAATGTTCCGTTCATAATTCAATAATTTGAGAAATTCAAAATTACAAATTAAATAGAATATTTCTCAATAAAATTATAAATTACTATCGGAAAAGGATAATTTCTTAAGGAATTCAAGCTAATTCCATTCATTAATTTATTTGAAACTTCAACTTTATAAAAATTAATATGCAGTTTTTGATGTGATAATTTGTGAATAATCTGATTATCATTATAAATTGAAATAGCTTTAATTTCTAAATCTGAATAGTTTTCATGGACTAACTTAGACAAAACATCAAAATCAATTTCATTTTCAGTTTCAATTATTGGAAATTCATATAGGTTGTGCCAAATTCCTTTTTCAGTTCTTTTATTGATTAATGTTGTTTCAGAATCATCTAAGAAAATCAAATAGTTAAAAAACTTATCGGTAACTTTAGTTTTCTTCAATTTCACAGGAAGTTCAGCAACTTTTTTCTTTTGCAAAGCAGCACAACTACTATTAAAGATACAAATTTCACAATTCGGATTTTTAGGAACACATTGCAAAGCACCAAATTCCATAATCGCTTGATTAAACAACGCTGGATTATCATTCGGAATCAATTCTTTCGCCAAAGCAGTAAATTCTTTTCTAGCCGAACTCGAAGCAATATCGGTTTCAATATCAAAATATCTTGCTAAAACCCTGTAAACATTTCCGTCAACAACAGGAACAACTTCGTTGAAGGCAAACGATGCTATTGCAGCAGCAGTATATTCACCAATTCCTTTCAGTTTTAATAAGTCGTTATAATTGTTTGGGAAATTTCCGTTGAGGTCAAAAGCTATAATTTGTGCCGTTTTGTGCATATTTCTTGCTCGTGAATAGTATCCTAATCCTTGCCAAAGTTTTAAAACTTGCTCTTCATCGGCTTTCGCCAAATCAAAAACAGTAGGAAAAGCTTCCATAAACGATAGAAAATAAGGCATTCCTTGCGCTACACGAGTTTGTTGTAACATAATTTCAGACAGCCAAATAGGATAAGGGTTGTTGGTGTTTCGCCATGGTAAATCACGTTTATTTTGTAAATACCAATGCAATAATGAGTTAGAAAATTCCATATAAATTTTAAGATTAACAAAAGTATAACTTTATGTAATTAAATTTTAATCAATTATCCTTGAAATATTGTTTTTTTAATTCCTATATTTGCACTCTCAAAAAAAATACACATAATTATTAAATACGAAAGAAAATGACGAAAGCAGACATCGTAGCGAAAATTTCAGAAAAATTAGGACTTGAAAAAGGTGATGTTCAATCAACGGTTGAAGCATTAATGGAAGAAGTAAAAACTTCTTTAGAAAATGGAGATAACGTTTATTTAAGAGGTTTCGGTAGTTTTATCATCAAAACTAGAGCTGAAAAAACTGGTAGAAACATTTCAAAAAATACTACAATTAAAATTCCTGCTCACAATATTCCTGCATTTAAACCTGCAAAAGTATTTGTTGAAGGAGTAAAAACTAAAACTGAAGTAGCAGTTTAAAAACTTATTTATTAATCACAAAAAATCAACCTATGCCAAGCGGTAAAAAAAGAAAAAGACATAAGGTAGCGACGCACAAACGTAAAAAAAGAGCGAGAGCTAACCGACACAAAAAGAAAAAGTAGTTTTAAACTACTTTTTTCTTTTTAAACGTTCATTGAAAAGGAATTTTAGATTTCAAATTTTAGATATTAGATATAATGTTGCTGCATAAATCTAATATTTAATATCATAAATCTAATATTAATTCCACCGGGTAAAAACCTGTAAAAAATGTTTAATCCATCTGTAAATAAGATTTTAGACATTAGATTTTAGATTTTAGATTTTTTCTATTTTCTTTTCTCTTTTCTCTATTTTCTCAAAAAACAGATAAAAATTTACAACATGAATAAAGAATTAATCATTCGCAAGGATGACAATGCTGTAGATTTTGCCTTATTAAAAGATGGAAAACTAATTGAATTACACAAAGAAGAAGAAAAAAAGAACAGTTTTGCTGTAGGTGATATTTTTATTGCCAAAATCAGGAAACCTGTTGCTGGATTAAATGCTGCTTTTGTAAATGTTGGCTACGAAAAAGATGCCTTTTTACATTATCATGATTTAGGTCCGCAATTAGCTTCTTATTTGAAATTCATTAAACTTGTAAGCGCAGGTAAAATAAAAGATTTCTCCCTAAAAAACTTTCAGTTTGAAAAAGAGATTGATAAAGATGGTGCCATTTCAGATATTCTGAGCGCCAATCAATCTGTTTTAGTGCAAGTGGTTAAGGAACCAATTTCTACCAAAGGACCAAGAATTAGCTCTGAGCTTTCTTTTGCTGGTAGATATTTAGTTCTTGTCCCTTTTTCTGACCGAGTTTCTGTTTCTCAAAAAATAGAAGACAAAGCCGAAAAAGACCGATTGAAAAAATTGGTACAAGCCGTCAAACCAAAAGGTTTTGGTGTTATTGTGAGAACAGTAGCAGAAGGCAAAAAAACAGCCGAACTAGAAAAAGATTTGCAAAACCTAAACGATAGGTGGCTTGCAATGTGTAAGAAATTACCAACTGCTCATCATCCGTCTAAAGTGTTAGGAGAACTTAACAAAGTTTCTTCCATGCTTA
>JAAFHW010000169.1 GCA_013298525.1 Flavobacteriia bacterium | reverse complement strand
ACAGTTTCAACCAAGAAAATTCCTGATCCGCAAGCAGGATCAAGAACCTTACAGTTAGAATCATTTTTCGAAGAGTCTTCTAAAAAAGGAGTTACTGTTTGTGATAAAACATAATCTACAAGATAAGGAGGGGTATAATAAGCCTTAATAGATTGTTGTTTTGAAAGATTAAGTTTTTCATTTTCATATTCATTTCCAATAAAGTTTTCATAAATACTGCTTATCAATTCAACTGGGATTATCTCAAAATCATACAAGTCAAATAGTGATTCTTGTACAGAGTATCCTTTATAGTTTTCTCCTGTCTTAAAAATTTCGGAGCAATTAAATAAATGATATAAAAGTTCTAAATGTTCCTTCACAACATTATTTTCCTCATCATAAATTATTTTTCCCTTCACCTTTTCTTTTAAAGGGAACATATCTCCATTATACTTTTTATTGAGGTATTTGAAAAACTTGTAAAGAGAGCTTTTGTTTAAGATTAGTTGTCTAAAGGCTTGTTTTCTTTCAACTTTATTATTTCCCTTAACAATAGTTTGATCACTAAATGTAACATCCCTGTCAATCAAATAGCTTATAAAAAGCAATCTCCCTATCAATCTATTTGCCGCTTTAGGCAACAATTTTAACCCATCCTTTGCAACTAAAATCCTGCGTGCATCTGTGATGTTATTAAGCAAATAATGATCGATAAGATTTTTTTTAACGCCCAGTTCTTTTAAAGAATTACCCAACAGGACATTAACAAATGAGAATTCCTTAAAATCATCTAAAGAACTGCTTGTTTTCCTCTTGAGAAGTTGTCTTAGATCGCTAATTTTAAATTCATTTCCATGATACAGATCTAATGTATTCGCTCTATTAATAAAAACTGCTTGAGCCAAACCAAAATTTATTACTCTTTTATGAATTTGTTCTTCTTCATCTTGAGTAGGGTTATCAAAGAATAAAATAAACGCCTGATTAAAAGGCAGAGGATGTTCCGAAGCAACTATTCCATCATTATAAATGCAATAGAATGCCTCCGGCTTAATAACTTCCTTTAATATTCGGCTAATTCTATAAGGAAACTTATGAATCCACTCAGAAGACTCCTTATACAAGAATAAGCCATTATCCTTGTTAAGACCAAGTCTGTTATATAATTGTTCGAGCCTATTCACTATTCCAATCTTTATAATATTTAGTATCCGTCTTAAAGTTTTGTTTTACTATTTTTGACTTTTGAAATACTTTTCTTTGATTTCTCTACTGTAAATAAATCAGCGGTATATTTTTCATAAATTTCGAATAAAAAAACCATACGATTCGCTTCGCTTGTAAATGCTTTTGAACGATAGCCTAAATCAACAACCTTGTCAAGGTCTTGATGTGCTTTAGCTAATTTTGGGGGCATTGCTAAAGGATCATATAAGTCAGACAGAGAACTGTTTGAAAATTCTGACCTCACATCCAAAACTTTCTGTGCGGCTACTTCAATTGACTTAATTTGTTTCTCCGTTGGAGTTTCCGGCCAAGGATAATTATTGTAAACTATATCCTTCGAATAACGAAAATCGCTTTTCAATCGGCCACAGATATTTTTTACCCATGTCATGTGCATTGTTGAAGTAAGAACTCCGAAATGATATAATGTTCCATTTGGAATTGACATACAGGTATCGCTAACAATTGAATTCTTGTCAAAAAATCCCATTGGAATATATTTTCTGTTTTCAGAACTTACTCTTGGAACAACAATAAAAGAGTCAGGCTGGTTACGGTCACGAAACAATGTCGGTGTTGCAGCAAACTTTTGTGTTGAAGGAGCCTTACTGTCTAATCTGAATTGTTTAACCAAATTAACTCTTTTCATTACTTCAGGCATTGATTTCAATTCACTTGGTTCAATATCCACAAGCCATAAGCACCAACGTTTTTCTCCATTTAAAAACTCATAAGCAGAAATTAAAGGTTTAATAAACTTTTTTGCTTTCGGTTCAATTTTAAGGAATTCGATTTTCTCATCATTAGACAATAATAAATTTCCACCATCCAATGGCATATTACCAAAACTCATTTTAGGAACAGTACATATAGGATTGGAACTTTTATCTATTAACAAATCTTTTGCATCAACTAAATATGGATTAATATTTTTAACTTTTAATTCATGCGGTTCTCCTTTTATATCCTCGTACTCAAAAATTCTCTTGTCAGTAATATCGTAGTTAGCGAATCCTATAATGATGCAATAAACCGCTGCATTTCCTTTGGCTTCATTACTCCATTTAAAGGTGCGATGTGCAAAATGAATTTTAATGTCGTATTTGTTTAGCATTTGCCCCCAGAGAATACTTGTTTGCTCTCCTTGAACAATTGAATTTGTTGAAACAAAACCCACCTTAATTTCTGTTTCCTGAATAAACTTTGCAGCTTTAATATACCAACCTGTAACATAGTCGAGAATTCCACTGCTGTCGGCATTGTCAAATTGTTTTACGATTTCATCACGCTGACTTTGCTTCATTATTTTTGAACCAATGAAAGGTGGATTTCCGAGAATATAAGAAAGCTGATCTTTTGCAACTATACTATTCCAATCTTCTTGCAAAGCATCACCATGAATTATATTTGCAGCCTTCTTTAAAGGCAAGCGAACAAAGTACTGCCCGAACTCATTACTGATTGCCATATTCATTTGATGGTCAATTAACCACATTGCAACTTCTGCA
>JAAFHW010000168.1 GCA_013298525.1 Flavobacteriia bacterium | reverse complement strand
ACCTCATAAATTAAAATTCCCAAACATTATGTTCAAATTCCATCAAATCATATTCTATTTTTTGGGACATTTCAAGAACTTTTTGAGGCATACGTGGGTCGCTTACGTATTCATTACTTATAATTGTAACAATATCCTCATCTTTTGGATTAGCAACTTTGATAATACGTGAAGCAAACATACGTAATTCAAAAGCGTCAGCCAAAGACATGTGTCTGCGAGGGTTTTCAGGATTGTACCAATGTGCCCTTACATCTTCAACGGTTCCACCTTCTTGTGATTTTTCATAAGTTTCTTTAAAATAAGCATACAAATCTTTAAATTTGAAGTTACAAACAAGAATATCCCCCATTTTAAATTTGTCAGCATTACCTGTACCTTGTGGAATAACCAATGATACATATTGGATATCCCAATAAATGCGTGAACGACGACGGTCAAAAATCAAATCTTCTTTAATTTCCAATGCAGAAAGTTGAGTAGGTTTTACATCAAATGTATCACCAATATTTGCATCAAAATATCTTAATTCTTTCAAAAAATCTTCACCAGGCATTGGTGTTGAAACACCTGTCATACGAGGACCGCCATCATATCTGTAAGGTTGTAATTTTTTCTCTTTTACCCCTTCTATGATTACCCTTGATATTTCATTATCTTGTGAGAAGAAAGGAGTATTTTGTTTTTCTAACAAGTTAATTTTTCTCCAAACAGTTGTTCTAAACATTACATCTGACTCCAATATAGGGCGTACAGAATTTGGGTTGTACCCACTTGGACCAAATTGTGCAAAAGCAGATTGGCAAACCACCAAAGCTAAAAGCATCAAAGTCCATTTGTTTTGCAAATATTTCATATCAAAAAAGAATTTTTTAAAGATTTTATTATTTTTAGTTTTTCAAAAATTTTATTTAAGAAATTTTTAAAATGATTGTCTAAGTAAATTATTTATTCGTAAATTATTTATTAATTATTATTATTTAATATATGAACTAATTATTTTTCTTTTTAAAAGAAATGCCACCTTTTTTGGAGATGGCATTTCTAATCTTTATACGAAAGAAATCTTTATAAGGTTACAATTTTTTAGCTTCCTACATAAAAACTTTGTAATGGATTACTGATTGGTGCTGGTTCAACTCCACCACGTGCAGGAAGACGGTTTACACCTTTTATTTCAACTTGGATACCATCACCAGGTCTTGTACTCATACTACTTGTGTTGTATTTATCTCCTCCAACAGGTACATTGTTTATCCTTCTTCCACCACGAAATACACTTACTTCAAATGATGTTACAACATATCTTGCTTCATCAGGAAGTGTATTTTTGAAGGTTTCATCAGGAACAACCATAATACGAATATTAGGTAACATTGGCATTGCATTTTTAAAGTTCAATTTATTTCCAGAAGAACCAGAAACATAAACTTCAGGAGCTGGTACAGGATTAACTCTGAATTTTGCTTCACCTGCTTTTCTACCACCATTTGTTACTGTTAAAATACTTTCGTTACCTGTTCCAGGTATGATAATTACGTCACCTTGTCTTGTACCAGGTGCAGCACTACCATTTGTAATACTGAAAGAAGGTTTATAGTTAGCACCTAACGCAGGTACTGTAGTTTCCAATGGATTAGCACAGTTACGATACAAAGGAAAGTTAGCTTTTGCTTTTACAATAAGTACAGGCTCAACTACTTCAAATTTTTTGGTTACTTTAAAAGTAGTATCTTTACCTCTGTTATTGATAGTAATAGTACCAGTCCAAGTTTGTTCACCTTTTCCTGATGCTTGGAATTTTACTTCACCTATACCATCTTTTACTGTTACAGCAGAACCATTATAGGTCATTCTTGCACCAGATTTTTTAGAAGATGCAGAGATAAACATTTCAGCACGATAATCACTACCCTGAGATACAATATTCGCATCAGCATACGCATTTGCTACAATCGCATCAAATTTTATATCTCTTCCAAATTCACCAGCACCAATTTTTTTCAAAAGAGCTTGCTCATAACGGATAATGTCTGTTTGTTTTTGTGTCAAAACTGCAAGTGCAGCTACTACTGGGGTTTGTCCAAAGTTTGCTTCAGCAAAATTTTTACTACGTTGTATTGGGTCGTGTTGATAAATTGGATTTTTTTCGTTGCCTTCAGCAAGAGGAGAAATATCATCTTTTGTGAGACCATATTCTTTAAAATCTACATCATTCATCAATGCATTTGTATAAGTATCCAATTTTGTTTTCAAATCGTAACCTACACCATTTTTAGTTGCACCAAGCATCAGTATTTCTACTTTTGTTTCTTCTTTTGCATCTTTGATTGCGTTTGTGTGTGGGTCTATACCACCACCTGCTTCATTAGTAAGTCTTTTTTTGATTTTATCAATTTCGCCAATAAGTTCAGCAGTTTTTTGCTTTAATTTTTCAGCGTGTTTAATTTTTTTAAGACCTTCTGAAGAATTGCCTTGTTTTTCAACGTCTTTTTTGAGTGCTGTGAGTGCGTTTTCACTGCCTTTTCTTGCACCTTCAAGAGCGTGTTCTAAACTTGCGTTTAGAAATATAAATTTGTCAATGATAGAGGAGCTTACTTGGAGTGCTAACATTGCTGTTAGAACCAAGTACATCATGTTAATCATCCTCTGCCTTGGGGTCTGTTTTCCACCGCCTGCCATAAATAATGATTTTTTAGAGGTTAATTACTTTTTTTTAATTACAAAAAGAGAA
>JAAFHW010000167.1 GCA_013298525.1 Flavobacteriia bacterium | reverse complement strand
CACTTGATTGTCAATTTTTGTACCTTCTCCAATTGTTGTATCGCCTGTAACTCCTTTGTCGATAGTGCATAATGCTCCAATTCCGACATTATTTTCAATAACAACTCTACCGCCAGAAATTAATTGGTCAAAACCTGATTCTCTTTTTTTGTAATAAAAAGCATCAGCACCTAAAATTGTTCCAGCGTGAATAATGCAATTATCGCCAATAATAGTATAGTCATAAATCGAAACATTGGAATGTATCAAACAATTTTTGCCAATTACAACCTCGTTTCCAATAAAACAATTGGGTTGAATGACAGTTCCTTCTCCAATTTTAGCCGATTGCGAAATAGCAACATTTGATGCCTGAAATGGTTTGAAATGATTGGTCAATTTATTAAAATCTCGAAACGGATCGTCCGAAATTAATAATGCTTTTCCAACTGGACAATCAACATTTTTGTTAATCAAAATAATTGTTGCCGCCGATTGTAAGGCTTTATCGTAGTATTTTGGATGATCTACAAACACAATATCACCCGAGGTTACAACGTGAATTTCATTCATTCCCAGAACTTCAAAATCACCAGCTCCGATATACTCGCAGTCAATAATTTTGGCAATTTTATTTAGGGTTTGTGGTGTATTGAATTTCATAAATTAGTGTTCAGTTTTCAGCGTTCAGTGTTCAGTCTGAAAACTGAATACTGAATACTGCCAACTATTCTTTAACTCTTTCCATATAATTTCCAGAAGTCGTATCGATTTTGATTTTGTCTCCTTCGTTAATAAATAAAGGAACATTTACGGTTGCACCCGTTTCAACAGTTGCTGATTTTGTTGCATTTGTAGCTGTATTTCCTTTGATTCCTGGTTCTGCATATGTAACTTCAAGTATTACAGATGCAGGCATGTCTACAGAAATTGGCAAATCAGTTTCAGTATTGATACTTACCATTACACTTTCTCCTTCTTTCAATAATTCGGGAGAATCTAAAACGGCTTTGTTCAAAGAAATTTGCTCGTACGATTCCACATTCATAAAATGAAATAAGTCACCTTCAGGGTACAAGTATTGAAATTTATGATTTTCGACACGAATTTCTTCAATTTTATGACCTGCAGAAAAAGTGTTGTCCAATACTTTTCCGTTTGACAAACTTTTTAGTTTTGTTCTAACAAACGCAGGACCTTTTCCTGGTTTTACATGAAGAAATTCAATGATTTTATAAATATCATTGTTGTATTTTATGCATAATCCGTTTTTTATATCTGATGTAGATGCCATTTTATTGGTTATTTGTTTATTTGTAAATTGTTTATTTGTTCTTAATTTTATTATTCTTAACCTCCAGTATATCCTTTCATGATTCCTCTTGAAGAATTTCTGATAAAGTCAATTATTTCGTCACGTTCTGGAGTTGCTTCCATTTCGGCTTCGATGATGCCAACTGCTTGTGAAGTGTTGTAATTTTTTTGGTATAAAATTCTATATATTTCTTGAATTTCTCTAATTTTTTCTGTTGTAAATCCACGTCTTCTTAACCCAACAGAATTTATTCCAACGTAAGATAGTGGTTCTTTTGCTGCTTTTGTAAATGGTGGAACATCCTTTCTTAATAATGATCCTCCAGATATCATTGCATGTCCTCCAATACTAATAAATTGGTGTACAGCAGATAAACCTCCAATAATTGCAAAATTTCCAACAGTTACATGCCCCCCTAAAAGAACACCATTAACTATAATTACATTATCGCCAATATGACAATCATGTGCAACGTGAGCAGTTGCCATAATCAAACAATTATTGCCAATTACGGTTTGTCCTGAAGCAATTGTACCTCTATTTATGGTAACACATTCACGAATTGTAGTATTATCACCAATAACTGCAAGTGAATCTTCGCCGCCAAATTTTAAATCTTGTGGCACTGCAGCAATTACAGCACCAGGAAAAATATTGCAATTTTTCCCAATACGTGCCCCTTCCATAATGGTTACATTAGAGCCAATCCATGTTCCATCACCAATGACAACATTATTATGAATTGTTGTAAACGGCTCTATTACAACGTTTTTTGCTATTTTCGCTCCTGGATGAACGTATGCTAATGGTTGATTCATATTAGCCCCCTAACCCCCGAAGGGGGAATTCCTATTAGAGGTAAATAGGGTTTTAATTTATATTAAAATATATAATTTTTGTTTCAAGTTTTAAGTTTAAAATTGAGCAACTTGAAACTTAAAACTTGAAACAAAATTATTGTTTTCTAGCAATTTGTGCCATCAATTCGGCTTCGGCAACTAGTTTTCCGTTAGCATAAGCGTTGGCTTGCATGTGACAAATTCCTCTTCTTATCGGGGTTATCAATTCACATTTGAAAAATAACGTATCGCCTGGCAAGACTTTATGTTTGAATTTTACATTATCTATTTTCATAAAAAAAGTAAGATAATTTTCTGGGTCAGGAACGGTACTTAATACTAATATTCCTCCTGTTTGTGCCATTGCCTCTACAATAATTACGCCTGGCATAACAGGTGCATCGGGAAAATGCCCTACAAAAAACGGTTCGTTCATTGTAACATTTTTCATTCCAACAACATGACTTTCAGACATTTCTAGTATTCTATCGACAAATAAAAATGGTGGTCGATGGGGCAATGTATTCATTATTTTATGAATATCCATTAACGGTTCTAAATTGGTATCATAAGTTGGAACGAAATTTCGTTGCTCAATTTTGATTAATTTAGATATTTTTTTGGCAAATTGAGT
>JAAFHW010000166.1 GCA_013298525.1 Flavobacteriia bacterium | reverse complement strand
AAGTATGAAGGCAAGTATGGTATAAACGATGTGAAACAAGCTTTACGGGAATTAACCTTTCGAAACATTAACTCTTATGCTTTAGCCATTGAAGCCCAAGCCAATATTATTTGCCACAAATGTTTGGACAGAATCATTATCAAATTCTAACAACACCTACAGAATTATTGCAATCTATGGTCAAATTGTATGAAAAAATAAAACAAATTTAAAATGACAACAGAATTCCAAAATATAAAATTAGAAAAAGGACATCCTATTCAAAATTACTTTGACGAAACAGTTCTGATCCATTCTATTGCGGATAAACTAATTCAAGTTGATATAAATAATGACTTTCAAAAATTTTACAACTTATTTAATCAACTGGCAACAATTGAAAAGCGTTTTGAACGTAAAGAAAATCAGCTTTTCCCATTTCTTGAGAAAATTGGTTGGACTGGTCCTTCCCAAAATATGTGGTCTTTTCATGATATTATTAGACAAATATTTAGAATTGTTAGACAAAACATTGAAGAAAAAAATTTGATTTCTGCTCAACACAATACCGAATTAGTAGTTCAAAATATTTACCGATTATTAGAGGTTGAAGAGACTGTTTTATTTCCTAATGCTTTAGAAATTTTATCTGATGATGATTGGAAAGTAATGCGAAAAGGAGAAGACGAAATTGGTTGGATGTTAGCCGATGCACCTCCAAATTTTCCTAGTGAACCTGATTATATCCATCCATCAAAAGATACTGAAAAAAGAACAGATTTAATTTTTGATAAAAAAGCAACACATTATGATGAAGGTTATATGACTGTTGAACAAGTAAACCTGCTTTTTAAAACGTTACCCATCGATTTAACTTATGTAGATGAAAATGATAAGGTCATTTTTTATAATCGAGGTGAAGAAAGGGTTTTCCCAAGAAGTGCAGGAATTATTGGAAGAGAAGTTCGTTTTTGTCACCCACCAAAAAGTGTTGATACTGTTTTGAAAATTTTAGAAGCTTTCAGAAAAGGAGAAAAAAATGAAGCTTCATTTTGGATTAACTACAAGGACCGATTAATATACATCCGTTATTTTGCAGTTCGTAATTCAGCAAAAGAATACAAAGGTGTTATTGAAATGTCGCAAGATATAACTGATATTAAACAAATTGATGGAGAAAGAAGATTATTAGAATGGAAATAAAAACATTACATATAAATTATAGAAATTTATACTATCCTCCAGGCGGGATTTTGCTTTGGATTATTATTTTTCTTGAACTAATAACTTTTGGGATGTCTCTTGTTGCCTTGGTATTTAGTTCCCGAGACAATCCGCATCTTTTTCACGAATCTAGTTTGCATCTTAATAAGACTTTTGGAACGATTAATACAATTTTCCTACTTGCAAGTGGCTTTTTTGTAGCAAATGCAGTTCATAATTTCAAAGAAAATAATTTCAAACGAGCTTCAAATCAGTTTAAAATAGCTATGCTTGGTGGGTTATTATTCATTCTTCTTAAAAGTATTGAATATTATGCAAAAATTGAATCTGGTTTTGTTTTAGATACCAATACATTCTTCAATTTTTACTGGCTTTTAACGGGTTTTCATCTTATTCATGTCATTGTTGGATTGGTGATTTTATTTCTGCTGAATAGAAATCTAAAAACTAAAGCTATTGAAGATATAGAAGCTTCAGCTGCATTTTGGCATATGTGCGACTTGATTTGGTTGCTTCTTTTTCCTGTTTTATACCTAATTTTTTAACTATGAAGAATGGACTAATTTATACGTTCGGATTATTACTATTGTTAACATTGGCAACTTTTCTAATAGTCAATTTCCCCTTAGATTCTTTCATAAAAAAATGCTTAATTCTAACACTATTCTCTGTTAAGTTTTTATTAGTTGCATTTCAGTTCATGGAGCTTAAAAAAGCGCATTCTTTTTGGAAAATTTCAACAATAACAATTTTAATCATTATTAATTTAATCATAGTTATTTCATAAAAAAATAAAAGCCTGATTGAAATCATAAAATTAGAGAACAAAAAATAGCACTTTGCGAATAAATTAAAAAAATGGAAAATCATATTTACAATGTAAACTTAAAATGGGGAAATAACAGAAAAGGACTTATCTCATCTCCTGAATTGCCAACAACAATTGAAGTGGCAACACCTCCTGAATTTGACAAAGGAATGCCCAATATTTGGTCTCCAGAACACTTATTTACAGCTTCTGTAGTTAGTTGTTTTATGACTACTTTTTTGGCTGTTTCAGAGTATTCTAAATTAGAATTTATTTCTTTTGAATGTAGTTCTGAAGGTATTCTTGAAAAGATAGAGGGTAAATACTTAATTACTAAAATAATTTTAAAACCAACATTAACTATAGCCGATTTAAATAAAATAGAGAAAGCGCAACGTGTTTTAGAATTATCTGAAAAAGCATGTTTAATTTCAAATTCAATCAAAAGTGAAGTTATATTGAAGCCAACAATCAATATTGAAAATTAAGATTTATTAATGGAGACAACCAAAAAACACTTACTTTTTCTATCGCTACTAATTAGTCTTTTTTTAGCGTATAACTTTATTATTTATACTTCAAAAGAAGACTATGGTACAATTCATCTTTCAGAAAAAGCGCTACAAGGAGAAAACATTTGGCTAAAAAACAACTGCAACTCTTGTCATCAACTTTATGGACTTGGAGGATATTTAGGTCCTGACCTTACTAACATTTATTCGAAAAGAGATAAAGCCAATATAAAAGCAATGTTTAATAGTGGTGTAAATTCTATGCCAAAATTTAATTTTAAGGAAAATGAAAAAGATAATTTGGTTCAATTTTTAAAAGAAGTGGATCAAACGGGTTATTACCCAAATAAAGGAGCAAGTATTGAATATAACGGT
>JAAFHW010000165.1 GCA_013298525.1 Flavobacteriia bacterium | reverse complement strand
GATTTCAAAGTTGATTGCAAGAATGATTACAAACATGATTTCAGCGTGTAATCATGGATTCTGTGTCTTATGATAAGATTTCAAAGTTGATTGCAAGAATGATTACAAATATTGTCACTTTTTGATGCACTCCTATTTCACACCAATTTTGCCCCCAAACTTTATGCTATTAGATTTTGAGTTATGACAGTTTGGCTTACATTATTAACCTAAATATGATTTAACAATTGTGCTTTCACTAAGTGATACGCTTTTTGATTATCGTATTCTTTCGCAATATTTGGAAGAATTATCTCGTAAATATCTCCCAAAAATTCATCGTCATTCATTTTAGCTTCCATATTTTTAATAAATTCTGTTCGGGTTGGTGGGGTGTTTACAACAAAATCCATATAGACTTTAAAACTTTCAAGTATGGCTGTTGTATCTACTTCTGTCGTACTAAGTGCCATATAAAGGTCAAACAAATCTCTTCCTTTTCGTCTTTGGTACAAAGCTCTTAGTTTTGTGCCTAAAAGTTCGGCAAGTTGATAAGTCGTAATCTCACAACTCCCCTCAAACCAAGGAGAATCAACTGTGAAGGGGAATTTATACCAGCCCATCACCGAAAAATGTTCTCGACAATTCGTCTCTATTTTCAGTTTTAGCTTTTGGACTGGTGGAAATTCTGACTCAAATGGATAAACTAATGTGAAATTATTTTCTTTTAATTTTCGCTTGGGTTCTCCTAAAAATTGTAACTTTTCACGCAATCTATTTGCAATTTCTCCGAAACTTCCTGACTTTATTTGGACCAAATCAATATCTTCTGAATAACGTACTGGACTTAAATATAGCTTATGGAGTGCTGTCCCACCTCGAAACGCTAAATGTTCCGCTAAAAACTCGTCTTCAAATATGGCTACTAAGGCTCTGGAAATAAGTAAATCTTGTTCGATTTGCTCAAAATTCTGCCAAGGACTTTGGTTACTCCATTCTATAATATAGGCTTGTGGTATCATTCGTCGATTTCTATTTCAGTATTTAAAACTACTTTCCATTTTTCATTTGTTTCGTAGCCCTTTGATGGTTTATTTGATTTGAGGGGTGTTCTATAAAACACCTTCCTCAGGTTTTGCATTTCTTCAAAAAGTTTGTTGGCAATATCCCCTCTATCTAATTCATATTCCATTAAATATCCTAATCGTTGGATAGTAGCAATGGGTATATTTTCTAAAAAATCTTTATTTAATTTTTCGGGACGGATAACTTCGGATAATTCGTTTAAAACAGTCGCCACTCGATTAAGCCCCCCTACGTGTCTCTCATATTGGACTAAATCGGTAGCGGTTAGTTCTGGTGAGGAGACATTGACATAGCCTGTTTCTGTTTTTAACTGCTCTACATAATGAATGGGTATCTCTTTAATGGTCAGATAATTTATTCTTAATCCCTTCTTAATGGTTGGACGAAGAACTGGAAAAACACTTACTACACAAAAGGTCTGCGGTTGTTGATGCCCTGCTCCATGGAGTGCTGCGGCATTAAGTAATCCCACGTAGTAAGGACGATTAAGGTATTTCATCATTTCATCTATAAAATATATCGGAGGGAGAATGCCTTTACGTTGATAAATGGGTGGAATAATGAGATAATAACCTTTATGAATGGAAAGTATTTTATCTTTTCCAGACAAGCGATTTAACGCTAACTTTATGGCTTCCTCTGACAATACATTGGCATCTTTCCGTAAGTTATCTAAGGAAAATGCTAATTTCCCTTTGGCTTGTAGCCGATTTATCCAATCATCTAATCGGAAATGTTTGTCACTTAGAATCATTCTTAAAGTAATATTTTGCGAAAGGTATCACTTTTTAATACTTTTTGCAAAATATTACTTTAATTTAGTGGCTTTGAATCCCCTATGTTATTCCATTTTATAAGATTTTTGCAAATGTGAACAGAGACCGTTCACATTTGAACTGAATATAAGTAGAAGATTGCCACATATAGAAAGTTTTTATGAAGTACCTTTGAATTTCTCTAAAAAACGTAAACAATAATTAAATTATTTAAATATGGGACAATACCTTGCATTAGGAATTATGAAAAAAATGGAGATTTATCGGAATGACGAAATCCCTTCCTTAGATGCCATTATTGAAAAAATGATGAAACAAACTGAATTCAATCCTAATATTTATGATTTTTCTACGAAGGCAAATTATTGGACTTGGACATTAAATCAAGAAATTATCGCAAAAGGGTTAATGCCTTTATTAGAAGCATTTTATGTTAAAAGAATCCCCAATTTTAACATAGACACAAGTGAAAATAGATTTATCCAATATTTAAAAAGAACGCCTACGGATAAATGGTTGAAGATGAATGAGGATGATGGAGATAATTCTTTTAATAAATTTGAAGAGCATTATAATCTGCGTGAAAAACTTTATTTTTATGAAACTCGGCAATCTGTTAAAATTCGTTTTGATGCAATTGGATTAATTACTGCGGGTAAAATTTTAATGGAAGATGACCATGACATTTTTAGTTTCATGGAGAATTGTATTCACGATGCTTTCAAAGAATTTGAGTTGGGTTCAACACTTAAAGTATATTATCTCTGAGTCGAAATCTGTCTAATGCTTTCGGTGGTACACTTTTCCTTAATTAATAACCCTCTCCATTTCTCGTCAAATGGTCTTTTTTTCTTGATGTTTATTTTGGTACACCTTTTCAAACATTTTTAGCACAAAAAATCGTGTAAACATTGTAAACAATGTTTACACGAACACTTATAAAAACTGTTTTTAAACTTTACTGCAATTTTTCTGCTTCATAATTCTTTGCCGTTTTGGGATTCTTTTCAATCATATAATCCAATTTAGCTTCTAATGATTCTATCTCTTGGGATTGATGCTCCAAACGCACTACATCAACATGAGGACTGG
>JAAFHW010000164.1 GCA_013298525.1 Flavobacteriia bacterium | reverse complement strand
GATTCATAGTTTCTAGTTTTTATTGTTATAAAATTATTTCTTTGCTTTTTCAAACTTCTTTCCTTGAAAGTTAAAATTGGTTTTATAATCAAATTTTCCGTTTTTATAAAAGTTCCAAATCCCCACTTTTTTACCGTTTTTATACATTCCTTGCGATACAATATTGTTGTCAACATCGCGATAAACGGCTAGACCTTCATATTCGTTGTTTTTGTAAGTAACGGTTTCAAGAACAACTCCTTTTTCAGTGAAATTTTTGTAAGCACCCTCTTTTATTCCGTTTTTATAAGTCGTTTCTTCTGCAATTGCACCGTTTTTAAAATAAACCGTTCTAATGCCTTCAAGTTTGTCGTTTTTATAATTTTCTTTAGTCATTATCTCTTTAGATTGATAATGATAATAGTTCCAAATGCCTTCTTTGAGTTTGTTGACCGATTTTCCTTCGCTAACTACATTTTTATTCTGGTCGTAAAAAGTAGTATAAACCGAATTTTCTTTGGCATCAAAAACCCGAACCCCAATAATGGATCCTGCTTGAGTATCATCGTAATAATTGAAAGTGCCCACTTCTTTTCCGTGTTCAAATGTACCTTGATAGCGAATTCGTTTGGATGCCTCGTATGTACCTTTCCAAAGTCCGTGTTTCTTACCGTTTTCATCCAATTTATTAAAATCGGTTTGAGCAAAAGACATAAAAGTAGTTAATAGTAATAAAAGTATAAAAAATCGATTCATAACAGTAGTTTATGGAATAACGTAAAAATCTTTAAAAAATTATTTTGAATATAAAAAAAGCAGACCTATAAGCCGGGTTCTGTTCTCGTCCCAAAAGACGAGACCTTATCATTTATCTAGTCTCGTTGTTACCAACGAGATCCATCTTTCTACCCTTTGGCAACGAACGAGAAGCTCTTAACTACCAATATACTTGAAATTTCACCGCATAGAGTTTACCTGGTTTCACTACAGCATTACCTGTACCTGCTTTCTGTTGCACTTGTCCTCGTCTCGTCCCTAAAGACGAGACTGACGGGCGTTACCCGCTATGCTTCTCTGTGGTGTCCGGACTTTCCTCCCCGTCTCGTTCCTAAAAACGAGACGAGACGATAAGGCGGTCTGCTGCTGCAAAAGTAGTTTTTTTTGGAGCAATTATAGACTCGATTTTGTTTATTCTTTAAATTAATTAAAAATAATGGATAAAATGTAAATAGTATATTTAATTTTAAAGCCACAGATTATACATATTAGCACAGATTTTTATTTTATTTAATGCTTAAAATCCTTCTAATCTTTTAAATCAGTGGCAAGAAGACTTTAAATCAATACTTATTTCATACTACAGTCAAAACAATGCAAAGTTTTTCCCATAAAAAAACCCCAACTTTACATTGAGGTCTGTTATACGTTAGACTAATACATTTACCCAGCAAATGCCACGCTCACTATGTCGCTTTGCATCCCAATTTCATGGTCTTTGACAAGACCTATACACATGTACTCCCTGTTTTCGGCTTGATTGGCAACCGCTAGTGGTCGAGCGTCGGTGCAAGGACTGTGACCAAAAAATCCAATCTTACTCCAATCCGTTTCGCCCTTGATGCGGGTATAAAGATTGATGCCTTCTGCTCCTTTTTTGGTGAATTTCAGCAAAATATACCCAGGATGCAAGTCGGCTTTGAGCACCGATTTGTAACTCGCATTGTTGATACTGGTGGTTGAGGCAATAATCCCAAGTTCGTTACCAATAGCATCTGTATAAGCGGCATTGGTTTTGATGTTTTTAATAAAACTTCGCAAACTTTTGATACTGTCGCTACTCACTTGTTTTTTATTGGCCATTTCACTGTCATAGGTTGTTTTGCTTGCTATTGCAGTGCCAATAGCCGCAAGAAGGTTGTCGCACACTACTTTTTGAGCGTCCACTTGGGTCGTGTCAAGCCCCAAGACGGTAGCTCGCAAAGATAATTTGGCTTTAAAATTGTTAAGCCAGTTTACTACTTCGCCATCTGGTGACGGAATAAAATTTGCCATTCTGATTCAATTTAAGTTAAAAAATACCTTTTCTTTACTCGCAACCTTTGTTTTGAAGTGTAGCAGTTATTAGTGTCAGTGTTCACTTTTCAGTATTCAGGGAACAGTGGTAAATGAGCAGTGGTCAATTGTAAAACCTTAATAAAAGCTCTAATTTTTGAGTTTACACAATCTAATGACTACTCCCTGATTACGCTGATGTTCCCAACTTTATTGAGAATGCTCCCAACTTTATTGATAATGTTCCCAACTTTATTGAGAATGTTCTCAACTTTATTGATAATCTTCCCAACTTTATTGATAATGTTCCCAACATTCTTGATAATCTTCCCAACTTTATTGATAATGTTCCCAACATTCTTGATAATGTTCCCAACTTTATTGAGAATCTTCTCAACTTTATAAAAAACGTACTACTATTTCAAAACAACGGTCTAAAAAACATGCACTGCAGTGGCTGATTTTTATATATAACTGTAAACAAGGCTTTTTTATTGTGTAGATAAATAAAATTTAAGGAAATAGTAATGAATAATGACCCGTTTTGATTGTTTTATGCAAGACAAACACGTTACTTTTATTGCATTATTCTTATTAAATCGCTGATGTTAATCAGATAATAATCGCTAATCATCGATTAAAAGCATGTTGAATTTTCAATTTCATAAAAATGAACCGTATTATTTATTTGTATGAGGGAGTGTGAAATATTTATATACTTTAGCAATTCAATATTAATGTAATAAATGGTTTTATGAAAAAATACCTGTTGGCAATAATGCTCTTTAATTTATATACTTCCAACGCCCAAGACAAACTCTGGGAAAAAACATTTGGTGGCAAACATGCCGATTATTTAATGGATGCTATCCCTACCACCGACTACGGTTTTATTCTAGCAGGCAGTAGTTTGTCGGATAAAACTGGGAACAAAACTGAAGCCAGTAAAGGTAACTACGATTACTGGTTGTGGAAAATTACTGAAAAC
>JAAFHW010000163.1:2153-3098 GCA_013298525.1 Flavobacteriia bacterium | reverse complement strand
CCAAAATTTGATAATTTAATGAAAGCAACTATAGATCATTCAGATGCTGTTATTATTGCTTCTAACGACTTATCTGCAGATTTAACAAAATATATAGAAACTTCAAAAAAACCTTTTTTACCTTTCGCCTCTAAAGATAAAGTGGCCGAACAATATACTAATTTTTATAAAAATTCGGATCTATAATAGCAAAAAGACACAAATAAACATGAATTCAATTTTTTCGAGAATACTCTTTCTTTCCTTATTAGTTATTTCTATAACTTCATGCGATAAAGACGCTAATGACATTGGTGCCAACATAATAGGAGACGACCATTTTGGTTTTTCGTCCTATACTGATGCTAGCATTGTCGCCCATAATCAAGCAACAAACGAAGTCCAAACAGATAATTTAGAAGTAAATCAATTGGGTATTTATGACAATCCCGTTTTTGGAAAAACAGTTGCAAGTGTTGCTGTTCAATTGCTTTTGTCAAATGAAAACCAATACCCTGCCGATGACCCTGCAACAGCTGTAAGAGTTGTAAAAAATGTTGTTTTAGAAGTGCCCTATTTTAGCCATCCTGATGACGCAACCGCTGTGTCTCCAAGAACTTATACATTAGACTCTATTGTGGGCACAAAAACAAATAAACTAAAGTTAAGTGTTTTTAAAAACGGAAAAGAAATTTCTAATACAAACCTTTCTAACGGTACTCAAATCAGAAATTATTCGGATTCTGATTACGTTTCTTCAACAATTGGGTCTCGATTAAATAATGATTCTGATACAAGCCAAAATGATGAGTTTGTGTTTGATAAAAGTGAACATATTATTACAACTACTGCAACAAATGGTACCATAACAACCACTTATACAGCTCCAAGTATGAAGTTGTATTTAGACCATGCTATGGGAACTGAAATACTAACTTCTGGAAGCAATCTTATAAAAAACTCTGA
>JAAFHW010000163.1:0-2143 GCA_013298525.1 Flavobacteriia bacterium | reverse complement strand
TGTAAAATTTCATAAAGGACTCTATTTCAAAGTAGAACAATCAGGTTCAAATCAAGGTTGTCTTGCAATGTTAAATTTCAAAAAAGCAACAGTTACTATTTCATATTCATTTAAAGATGTGAATAATACAACTGAAGTTGATAGAACTATGGTTCTTGGCGTTGGAAACACTGTCAATATTTTACAACATACAAATTCAGCACAATATAGCACCGCAATAGCAAGTGCAAATACAACATCTGGCGATAAAAAACTGTTTTTAAAAGGCGGCAACGGATCTGTTGGATATATAGATTTGTTTGCTTCAATAGACAATGTTGGATTTGACAGAACAACTGGAAAAATTGTTACGGGTAGCGGTGGCAATGGGGTTCCAGACGAATTAGATTACTTAAAAGCTAAAGGATGGCTGATTAATGAAGCAAATTTAGTATTCAATATTGACCAACCAGCAATGAGTTCAATATTGTTTGAAAATCAACCAAACAGGATTTTAGTTTATAATGCCAATAATAAAATTCCAGTTACCGATTATTATTATGACAATACTTCAAGTACAAAAGCCAATCGTGGAAAAATAGTATATAATGGTTTTAATACTAGCACCCAATACAAAGTTAGAATTACTAACTATATAAGAAATCTTGTAAATAAAGATTCTACAAATGTAAAACTTGGCATTTGTGTCAATCAAAATATAAACAACGTTGTTTTCAGTGCCAAAAAATCATTAACAACTGAAATTACAAACAACCAGTGGACTACTATGGGACAATCTGAAAGAAAAGAACATGCAATGAAATTTGTTCCAAACGCTTCAATCATGAACCCACTTGGAACTGTTTTGTATGGTAATAATTTTGCTCCAACCGATGCAGATTATGCAAAAAGATTGAAACTCGAAATTTGGTACACAAAACCTTAATCAAAATAGTATAATTTATGTGTGGAATTGTTGGTTATATTGGACATAGAGAAGCCTATCCAATCATTATAAAAGGCTTAAAAAGATTGGAATATAGAGGATATGATAGTGCTGGCGTAATGCTTTTTGATGGTGAAAACCTCAAAGTAAGTAAAACCAAAGGCAAAGTTGTCGATTTGGAGGAAAAAGCCAATAACGAAATATCTACTTTCGGTAATATAGGAATGGGACACACACGTTGGGCAACACATGGAGTTCCAAATGATGTAAACTCTCACCCACATTTATCCAATTCTGGTAATTTAGCCATTATTCACAACGGAATTATTGAAAATTACGAGCCTTTAAAACAAGAATTATTAAAAAGAGGTTATCATTTTAAATCAGATACTGATACCGAGGTATTGGTGAATTTGATTGAAGAAGTCCAGATAAAAGAAAAAATAAAACTTGGGAAAGCTGTTCAAATCGCATTAAATCAAGTTGTTGGAGCTTATGCTATTTGTGTTTTTGACAAAAACAATCCATCAGAAATTGTTGTTGCAAGACTAGGAAGCCCATTAGCTATTGGAGTTGGAGAAGGCGAATTTTTTATTGCATCAGATGCATCTCCATTTATAGAATATACATCAAATTGTATTTATTTAGAAGACGAAGAAATGGCAATTGTACGCTTGCACAAACCATTAAAAATTCGTAAAATAAAAGACGATTCATTAGTTGACCCATATATTCAAGAACTCCAAATGAATTTAGAGCAAATAGAAAAAGGCGGTTACGACCATTTTATGCTCAAAGAAATTTACGAACAACCCAACGTAATAAAAGATACTTATAGAGGACGACTACATGCCAATTCTGGAATAATCCAAATGGCAGGAGTTGAGGACAATCTTGAAAAATTCTTAAATGCACAACGCATACTCATAGTTGCTTGCGGAACCTCTTGGCACGCTGGATTAGTAGCAGAATATGTATTTGAAGAATTTACAAGAATTCCAGTAGAAGTAGAATACGCATCCGAATTTAGATATCGAAATCCAATAATCAATAAGGGCGATGTTGTAATTGCAATATCACAATCAGGAGAAACTGCCGATACTTTGGCAGCAATAAAATTAGCAAAAGAAAACGGAGCTTTTGTTTTTGGAGTATGTAATGTCGTAGGCTCATCAATTTCTCGTGAAACACACGCTGGCGCCTATACACATGCTGGTC
>JAAFHW010000162.1 GCA_013298525.1 Flavobacteriia bacterium | reverse complement strand
AAATGAAATATTAAATGAGTTAAAAAGTAGCTTATTGAAACAGAATGATATAAATCATAATTCTATCAATGAAAGTATCTTCAAAACCATTGACACAGGATTGCTCATAGATGATGATTTTGAAAAATTCAAAAACAACTTTGATTCTATTTATCCTGAGTTCTTCCAGAAACTTCAACAAAAATCAAATAATAGTCTAACTCAATTAGACCTGAAATATTGTGGCTTTATTTTAATGCGAGTAAGTAATAAAGAAATCGCTACTCAAATGAATGTAGAACCAAAGAGTATTAGAATGGCTCGATATAGAATCAAACAAAAGTTATCTCTCTCAAAAGAAAATGATTTAGATCAATATATCCATCACATTTCTTTATAAAAGTTGACTTTTGATAATCAATGAATTACATCCTTTGTAGTTATTAAATAGACGCTATTCATTTTTATTGTAGTTGTTTTATAGACACTCATTTTTAGTTGTTTGAATAAAGAGTTCTCATCTTTGTCTTAAGATTTTGTACTCTCACCTCTTAGGTTTAGATACCAAAATCTCAAATATAATTCCTAGAAACAAATAATCTACCTTCAACTAATTATGACTCAAAGCAGTTTATTCAACGGAAAATCTTACGATCAAGTATGGACTGACCGCTTCCTGTTTTTTCAACAAAATGGAGAACCAAGTAGTAAAAATTTCAAAGAAGCATTAAAACCCTTAGCAAGTTTACAGAAGATGAGGGTAAATGTCAATTTTTATGCTCTGCTGTTTGGCTTTATTTATTTTCTAGTTAAAGGAATGTGGAAGGGTGCAATTACGCTATTCGGATTAAGTATTATATTATTTAGCATTGCAGCTTTTCTTCCAGATTTTGTAGGTAGTGTTTTTGGATTTTTTACCACTTTTCTCGGAGCATTTACTGCCAACTACACTTTTTATCGCAAAGAAGTATTGGGTGAAAATGACTTTAATATTTTTAAGGGAATGAGATTCTAAAAGCACTAAGTCAAGTAGTTTAAATCATATTAACTTATCTACAAAATGTACTCTAATTTTACAAAAACAACGGATGGAGGCTATGCCTTAAAAAAACAAGGACTTGTTTCAGTAGTGATTATTGGGGGGGCTTTGATGGCTTTGGCAATACTTTGTTTGAAAATTTACCTTACTACTCAACAAGGTAATATGTTATTTTTTGCAGGCTTGTTATTGGCTTGTTGTCTCCTGATTTTTTGGAGAAACACTAAACAGTTTATCGTCTATCCACCACAACAAATCTTCAAGTACTCCAAAGGAGTAGGAACAAGTTTTCAAGTATTTCGTTTTAACGAATTGGATGGTGCTACTCAGGAAAACATAAAAAATATGTATGGACTTACCACAGGGAATAGTTTGAAACTTGGTTTTGAACAAAATGGGAAGTATAAAGAAATCCTTTTAGGGCAAAATATTTCGGCTAAAAAAATGCGTAGTATAAACGAGGAAATTGTTCAAATAATGAATATGTAGTAATTCTTCACCTATAAAACCTGTCTGAACAGCTCTGTTTGGGCAGGTTTATTTTTTAACATAGGGGATACTATTGTGAAGCTGGCTACAAAATGAAATAAGCTTCTTTCGCAATGGCAACATTTTATATTAAGCCTGCTTAAAATTTCTCTTTTGAGAAGAAATCAGTTGATTTTGGGTCTAATTTAGACCGAAAGAAAAAAATATCACATAAATAATGAACAATATAATATTTCGAGAACAATTAAATAAACTATTTGAAGAATTAAGCCTTAAAACAGAACAAGGACACTCGCCAGAAAGTCTTTATCCGATTGCGAATAATGCTTTAATCTTAATTGATAAGCTTCTAAGAGACTCACCTTATGATTATGATTTATTTGACTTGCGGATTCAATTGAATACCAATTGGATATTTAATAATGTATCAAAAATAATTGAGGATGCCAGCTACGTTGCCAATGAACCCGCATTTAAAGAAAAGCGTATAGATGCTTACGATTGGCTCATTTGGGTGTATGAAGAAGTGCTGTCAATGCCCAATAAAGTGAACGAATTATTATTAGAGCAAATAGAACTTCTACCCTCAATTTACAAAGAGCATTATAAAAAAGACGAGAAAGAAGGTTTTTTGTTAGACCAACTTGCACAAGGTGAGTTGAAGCAAAACCACAAGCACGAAGCTCTTGATTTTTGGAGAAAATCCTTTGTTAAATATCCTTATATACACGACCGAAACGCCATAGCAGGATTGCTGGCTTTGGAACTAGAGCAATATGAAGATGCTGTAGATATGCTGTCTTTATATTATATATGGAATGAAGATTGTGGCTCAGAATATATAGAAAATATTGTAAGTACATTAGAGCAACTTATTGAGGAAAAAAAGCTGGAGGATCATCCAAAACTAATTGGGCTATATTATTATATACGTCGCAATTTGGCAGATGATATGCAAACAGCAGCATTCAAAAAATATGCAGATGCAATGTTGCCGTCTTTACTGAGTTATTACGAAAAATATCCAACTGACGGATATCTAAATATGGCTCTAGCAAGAATCTACGGAAAACTTGGTAATATTCAAAAAGAGTATGTACATAGACTCTTTATGGCTCAATCGCCAGAGAGCTATGTTCTTGGCACTTTAGATTCGTTAATTAATTGCGCCGAGAAATTAAAAAAAGACTTCTTTGGAATTCCATTTAGCACTTCACAACATAGTGCTATTGCTCTGTACAATGGAATGACAGAAATGTTCAAAAAATGGAAAGATACCAACGATTTACGCTATATTTCTCTAGCAATAAAATTGGGTGAGCAATGCTACAAGCTCTATACGGATTACTTTGAAAGAGGTATTGGTAGTAGCTTCAGCAATCAACCACATATCTTTGCAATGGCTTGTAATAATTATGCACTTTCTATCAGAAGTTTAACTTTTGACGATGCAACCAATTCTTGTAATCCAGAAGATTCTGCCAAAGCGGCGGCTATTCATTGGAAAGGGTATCAATATAGCCCTTTTTGGGAAAATATTCATGAAGCAAGATGGGATGCACATAATGCAGAATTATATGAAGATTGTATAAAATATGCCACTGTACTAC
>JAAFHW010000161.1 GCA_013298525.1 Flavobacteriia bacterium | reverse complement strand
CATTATTGCCTTCCCTTCGGTCAGACCGTTTTTTATTTTGCCTCCGCTAAAAAACATGTATCTTCGTAATTAAGTTTGGTGCGGGTAGACAGATGAATTTTCATAATGCCGCCTGCGCCTGCTTGCAAAACGTTAGCAGCAATATTAGGACCCGACAACAGTAAACAAAATATGCAGACACTTAAAGACGAAATACTTAAACTTTCACAAGGCGACAACGAACAGGTTGCAGAAATTCTTGACAACTTAAAACTTGTCGAATTGCAAAAGGGTGACTTCATACTCAAAGCAGGACAAGTTTGTAAACAATACTACTTTATCGAAAGTGGTTCAGTTCGACTATACTACCACAAAGGTGACAATGACTTTACTGTTTGGATAGGAACATCGGGACAGATTTTTACAGACTTAGAAAGTTACTTAAACGAGACACCAGGAAGGTTAAATTTTGAAGCGATAGAGAAATCAAATGTATTTACAATTAGCAAAGCGGACAGCGACAAACTTGCATTTAAAAATAATGCATACAACACACTTCTAAGACGAACCGTTGAAATATCATTTGTGAATTTAAGCCGAAACGTAATTTCCTTTCAAAGTGAAGAAGCATCAGAACGATATGAACGTATTGAAAAAGAGAAAAATTGGATAGAGAAATATCCATTGGGATATATTTCTAGTTTTATTGGGATTACACAAAGTTCTCTAAGCCGACTTAGAGCCAAGAAAAAGTAATTTTTTGCCATATGACAAATTTATTCTAAATTCCAATTTCTACTTTTGCAACGAATTTTAAAAGAACAAAAAAATGACAACAACAATTTTACTTTCGTTAGCAATCGGTTTCTCATTAGCTCTAATTTTACTAACTATCTTTTTGCCCGACAAGGTGCAGTATATTGAAACAATAACTGTTAAAGCACCTATTTCAAGGGTTTATGATGCAATTCGTTATCAAGAGCAACTTATGGCTTGGAGTGCTTGGCCAACTGAAACAAAATCACAATGTTTTGTAAAGAATACAGACGGTATCATTGGGGCACAGACAGTTTACTCCAAAAATGGTAAAGAGTTTGGTTATCAAGAAATAACTCATCTAACTGAAAACGAAAAGGTGACTTTCTTCCTAAAAAGTTACGTAGCACCTTTTGAAAAAGATGTTAGACTTTCTTTCATTTTAAAAGAATTGCCAAACAACGAAACAGAAATCAATATGTGGTTTTCAGAACTTTTGAAAAAACCACATTTCTTAATCGCATATTTTGGCGGTATCTTAAAATGGGTTCATTCGATGCACCTTAAAGACCTTGCCAATTTGAAAAAATTTGTAGAACAAAAATGAAGTCATTTAAAGACGAACAAGTAATTGGACAATTAGAAAAACGGAAAGGTGGCTATTTTTACATTACAATTTCGGCAGACATTGTAAATCAGTTTAAAAATAAACGTTTAACTCGTTTTCTTTGCACCATTGACAAAAATTTGACCTTCCAATGTGGTTTAAACCATCTTGGAGACGGCAACTTTTTTATTATTTTAGGTAGTAAAAACTTAAAATCGGTTAATAAAAAGTTTGGCGACAAAATTTACTTTGAACTAACCGAAGACCCGAACCCTTTAGGTGTAGATATGCCTGAAGTATTAGAAGCTGTTTTAGAACAAGACGAAGCATTGAAAACTACATTTGACAGCTTGACACTTGGTAAAAAAAGAAATGTTATTCATTCAATCAATAAAATAAAAGATATTGATAAACAAATTCAAAAGACAATTCAAATAATAAATGACAGCACTAAACCTCGACCCAAAAGACAATTGTAGAAAAAATACTGCTGCTAACACGGGTTTGGCAAAAGTGGCGGTTCAGTACTCCGCAGACACATTTGTGGTTAATCAAAGTTTGGTTCTCCGCATCAACATTTATGGTAAAAATCGCCACCTTCGCCAAGCCCGAAAACGTTAGCGGTAATTTTGACAACCACTTAAAACCAATATACAATGACAAGAAAGTATTATTTCAAAACAGTAATTGCCGAAGGTGAAATCTATCTACAATTAAAATATTATTCCCCATACGACAATAATAACAATTGTTATGAGGGGCTTTTTTTATTAATTGACCCTAACAATAATATAAGACAATTCACAGAAAACTATAACGAAGTAGACTTTAATCGATTCAGAGAAACTTTTCAGTACTCCGACAAAGGTGAGTTTGAAAAAACTCAAGAATCAAAAATTTTTAAATGCACGAGACAATCACTATATGACAAGTTCTATAATGACTGGAAACAGTATTTTTTATTAAGAAAAAAATCAGTTGATACCGTTCGTAATTCCAACCCAAAAAATAATTGGGAGTATTATACTCGACTTGAAAGTGAATATTTGACCAATGGAGTTTATGTGCAAAAAGATACTTTAATAAAAATGGACGACGGCATACGACAACAAAATAATCCAAGTCTATCTGACGTTTTTAAAGAAGCACGACACATTGCTACACTTGACTATTCTATTGGTAAAATTTAAACTACCGCTAACACCAAGCAAGCGCAAGCGGCGGGACATACAAGGGCTTCGGCTTAAATCAAAGTCCTCCTCTCTTTGCTTCGTCGGGACGTTTTTTTGTTTTGCCTCCGCTAAAAAACATGTATCTTCGTATGTAAGTTTGGTGTTGGTAGACAGATGAGTTTTCATAATGCCGCCTGCGCCTGCTTGGAAACCGTTATAAGTAATGCGCCTCGTGGACGAAAAACAGTTTCGTTCGACATCATTAAAAGCATTTCGGTTCGACAAATTTTTTACAAATTATTTTTTTGACATCAACTCTTTATAAATTTCGTTCGACAGTTTTTCGACTTCATCGTACGAGGTTTTAATATCAATCGTTTGGACTTTTTCTTTGAGGTCGAGATAATATTCAAATAATTTTTCGCCCTTTTTTGTGCTCTTAATTTTCAGCAGGACAAAAATGGTTTCGGGAATACTCAACAAATAGACATTTGCGTTTAGGTTCAAATTATCTAATCCGTTGACGAGTTTAGTGTGTATAAGGTCGTCTTTTATTAGTGAAAGGACGAGGTTTTTGGTAGTTTGTTTTTTCATATTCAATTTATTTTTCAACATTAAAAATGTAATTAATATTAATACAAATGTAAATATAATTTACATATCTATAAGTTTAATATTAAAATTACACTTTGATTTATGTAAATATGTTTT
>JAAFHW010000160.1 GCA_013298525.1 Flavobacteriia bacterium | reverse complement strand
GGCGATTTACAAATGGGTAAAGGTCCTGTTATTGCTTATGCGCCAGCTACACAAAATATTCTTCGTGAATTGATTGTTACAACCGCTGAAGAAAAGAAAATTCCTTTTCAAAGACATGCTACTTCTCGCGTTACTGGAACAGATACAGATGCTTTTGCTTACAGTAATGGTGGTGTTGCATCTGCGTTAATTTCGCTTTCTTTGCGTTACATGCATACCACAGTGGAAATGGTTCATCGTGAAGATGTAGAAAATGTAATTAAATTGATTTACGAAAGTTTGTTGAAAATAGAAGACAATCACAATTTTTCTTATTTCAAATAATATACCTTTATATATATAGTATAGAAAATCCGAATTTAATCATTCGGATTTTTTATTTTTATAAAAATTTATTTTAAAACTGTAACAATCCTGAAATCGATTTGTCTTTAGTATAGATTAACCACTCGACCAATTTGAAAAACCAAAATCTAGATATTGCTATTCTCCTAGAACGTTGCAAAGAGAATAATGAAAAAGCACAACTGACACTTTATAATCAATATTATAGAGCCATGTTTAATGTGTCCTATCGCATTGTTGGTGATTCTTATCTTGCTGAAGACGTTATGCAAGAAAGTTTTTTGAAAGCATTTACAAAATTAGATTCTTTTAGTGGAAATGTAACATTTGGTTCTTGGTTGAAAAAAATTGTTGTCAATACTAGTATAAACGAATTAAAAAAAACTAATAAATACCAATTTGAGAGTTTAGATGAAAACATAGAATTAATGGATTTTAAAGAAGAATCAGAAAATTATTCTGAATTAAAAGCCGAAAGTATTTTAAAAACCATTCAAAGTTTGAAATCAAATTACAAAATCATTCTAACCTTATTTTTTATTGAAGGATATGATTTAGAAGAAATTACAAGCATTTTAAATATTAGCAATGAAAACTGTAGAACGATGATGAGCCGAGCAAAAGAAAGTTTAAGAAAAAAATTAAATGAATTATGAGTACCAATAATCTAAATCAACTTTTTGAAAACCAAAACAATTGGGATTTTGAAGAACCAAATCTTGGGCACGAAAAACGATTTCTTGATAAATTAAAGAAACAACAACCAAAAAAGAAGAAATTCAATTGGTTACCATTGTCTATTGCGGCTTCACTCCTATTAGGTTTTGGAATTTTAATTTTTAATTATACCAATAATCAAACTGAAGAAGTTGCCTTTTCACCTCAAGTACAAGAAACCCACGATTATTTTTCTTCTGTTATTAATAATGAGTTGGCAACTTTAAAAAAGAATGAAACTCCGCAAAGCAAAGCATTGATTAATGATGCTATGAATGAAATGGAATCGCTTGAGAAAGATTATCAAAATCTGAAAGAAGAAATTGCAAAAAATGGTGAAAACAAACAAATAGTTTTTGCCATGATAACCAATATGCAAACTCGAATTTCCTTTATAAAATCAGTTTTAGAACAGGTTGAAGAAATTAACAAAATAAATAAAATTGAAGATGAAAAACATATATAACTTACTTTTTTTCGTTGCATTACTTCCAGTTTTTGGATATGCCTCAGAAGAAAAACACGCCTACAATAAAGAAAAAAACATCTCCAAAACCTATTCGGTTAACGATGATGCACAAGTAAACATTACCAATTCCTATGGAAATATAAATGTGTATTTATGGGATGAAAACAAGATTTCTATTCAAGTTAACATCAAAGTTTCTGGAAATAACGAAAAGAAAATTAACGAGCGAATCAATACAATTGATGTAGATTTTGCTGCAACAATGAGCAAAGTTTCAGCTGAAACCATTTTTACAACAAAAGAATGGAAAGGCAATAACATCAGTTATGAAATAAATTATGTGGTAAAAATTCCACGAAATGGAAGTATTGATTTGGACAATAAATATGGTAACATTTCTGTGGACAAACTTAATGGAAGTTCGGCAATCGAATGTAAGTATGGAAGTATTATTTTAGGCCAATTTAATAATAAAACTAACAATATAAATATTGCCTATGCACCAAATTCAAGCATAAACTCTATTGATAAAATTAATTTACAAAGTCAGTATTCTGAAGTTGATTTCCAGAAAGTAAATCAAATTAACATTGATGGAAATTATAATACATTTAATTTTCAAAACGTTGGAATTCTAAATCTATCTTCTAATTATACCAAAATCAATTCAAAATCAGTTCAAAAAATTGCCATTGATGGAAATTATCTTACGCTGAAATTAGGTGAAATTGGAAATTCCTTAATTGCAAATTCAAATTATAGCGATATTCAATTTTCTGCATCAAATAAAACCGATGCCATTACAATCAATGGAAATTATTCCAATTCTAAAATAACTTGTACATCAGACTATGCATTTGACATCAATGTAAGCCTAAAATATGGTTCATTTGTTGATAATGTAGGACTAAAATACAGCTTAAAATCAGAAAAAAACACTTCAAAATCTTACACAGCGTATCATATTAGTCAAGGAAAATCAAAAATAAGTATCACAACAAATTACGGAAGCGTTCAACTTTTAACAAAATAACAATGAGAAAACTAACAGTATTACTAGCATTAATTAGCATTTCAATTGCAAATGCTCAAAATTGGGATAAAGAAAAAGTAAAAGGAAATGGAGTTCAAACCACAATTACAAGAACTACCGAATCCTATGATAAAATTTCAACAGGAGGTTCATTCAATGTTGAATTAGTCTCTGGAAAAGAAGGAACAATAACCATAAAAGGCGATGAAAACATTATAAGCCACATTGTTACTGAAGTAATTGGAAACGAATTAAAAGTGTATTTTGAAAAAAATAGAAGCTATAACTACAAACAAGACATCACTATTACAATTCCATTTGAAGAAATTAGCGAAATATCGTTTGCAGGTTCGGGAAATATGATTACAAAAAATGCTATAAACGCAACCGATTTTGAAGCAAAAATGGCTGGTTCTGGAGATTGCACTCTAGAAATTAATGCAAAAAATATTGTAGCAAAAATGGCAGGTTCTGGAAACTTAAAACTTTCTGGAACAGTAGAAAATTTAGAAGCTAAAACAGCAGGTTCAGGTGATTTGAATTGTAATAAATTAGTTTCCCAAAATGCAGACGTAGCTGTTGCTGGTTCAGGAAGTCTTGAAGTAAATTGCACCAATAATCTAATTGCAAAAGTAGCCGGAAGCGGAAATATTCAATACAAAGGAAATCCTAAAATTATCG
>JAAFHW010000016.1 GCA_013298525.1 Flavobacteriia bacterium | reverse complement strand
AAAAGGAATAGGAAGAAAACTGATAAACTTATTAGTTAAAGTAGGTGAAGAAAAAGAACTTTCTGAAATACTTCTTTTTACTGAAGACCATAGATTGGCTGCAATAAATTTATATTCAAGCGTTGGGTTTAAACTTAAAGACAGTAAGATATATTGTAAGAAAAAGTAACAAGAACTACGCACAACTGTCGTGTAGCGGCAGAACGCTATTAGCTTTAAGCTCAAAAAAATGAAAAATAAATTCCTAACATACATCCAAAACCTACAAGATCAAATCACTTCCAAACTAGAAGAAGTTGATGGTGTTGCCAAATTCCGTGAAGACATTTGGGAACGACAAGAAGGTGGCGGCGGAAGAACGCGTGTTATAGAAAACGGAAACGTAATCGAAAAAGGTGGCGTAAACATTTCAGCTGTTTACGGAAAATTACCCGATTCGATGCAAAAACTATTCAACGTTGGTGAAGCTGATTTCTTTGCCTGCGGATTGAGTTTGGTAATTCATCCTAAAAGTCCGATGGTGCCAACGGTTCATGCCAATTGGAGATATTTTGAAATGTACGACGATAACGGAAATGTAATCAATTCGTGGTTCGGTGGCGGTCAAGATTTAACACCTTATTATTTATTTGAAGAAGATGCCATTCATTTTCATCAAACTTGCAAAACGGCTTGCGACAAACACAATCCAGAATTTTATCCAAAATATAAAAAACAATGTGATGCTTATTTTTGGAACGCACACAGAAATGAAGCTCGCGGACTTGGCGGATTATTCTTCGATTATTGCAAAGAAACGGATGAAATGAAAATGGATGATTGGTATAATTTCGTAACCGAAGTCGGAAACAGTTTTCTAGAAGCCTACGTTCCCATAGTAGAAAAAAGAAAGAATTTAGTGTATACGCCAGAACAAAGAACTTGGCAAGAAATCCGTCGCGGTCGTTATGTAGAATTCAATTTAGTTCACGACAAAGGCACACTTTTCGGACTAAAAACCAACGGTAGAATTGAAAGTATTTTAATGAGTTTACCACCAAATGTACAATGGGTTTACAATCATCATCCAGAAGTTGGCAGTGAAGAAGAAAAATTAATTAAAGTATTAGAAAAACCAAAAGATTGGATATAAATTAAACCATTAAGAAATTAAGAAAAATTAAGTCAAACTCTTAATGAAACTTAATACCTTAATGGTTAAAAAATAAAATAGTATGTTTCCATTACAAAGAAATCGTCGTTTAAGAGTAAACGAATCCATAAGAAGTTTAGTTCGCGAAACCACATTAAGTCCAAGCGATTTTATGTTCCCAATGTTCATTGCAGAAGGCGAAAACTTAAAAGTTGAAATCCCTTCAATGGTTGGTATTTATCGTCGTTCAATCGATTTGACTGTTGAAGAAGTAAAAGAACTTTTCGCACTAGGAATTCGTGCCGTAAACATCTACGTAAAAGTCGATGAATCTCTAAAAGACAACACCGGAAAAGAAGCTTGGAATCCTGACGGATTAATGCAAAGAGCTATCAAAGCTATCAAAACGGCTTGTCCAGAAATGATTGTGATGCCAGATGTGGCCTTAGATCCATATTCCATTTACGGTCACGACGGAATTATCGAAAACGGTGATATTGCCAACGATGCAACCAACGACGCTTTGGTAAAAATGGCCGTTTCTCACGCACAAGCTGGAGCCGATTTCGTAGCGCCAAGTGATATGATGGACGGACGCGTTTTGCGTTTACGCCAAGGATTAGATGCTGCTGGTTTCCATAATGTTGGAATTATGAGCTATTCAGCAAAATACGCATCAGCATTTTACGGACCATTTCGTGATGCTTTAGATTCTGCGCCAAAAGACACTACTTTGGATGCTGAGCCTGTCGAAGTACCGAAAGACAAAAAAACCTACCAAATGGATTACGCCAACCGCATCGAAGCCATAAAAGAGGCACTTATGGATGTTGAAGAAGGCGCCGATATGGTTATGGTAAAACCAGGAATTGCTTATTTGGATATCGTTCGCGAAGTTAAAAATGCGGTGAATGTTCCAGTGACGGTTTTCCACGTTTCGGGCGAATATGCCATGATTAAAGCCGCTTCAGAACGAGGTTGGTTAGACCACGACAAAATTATGATGGAACAATTAATGTGCATCAAACGCGCCGGAGCAAGTTTAATTTCAACTTATTTTGCAAAAGAAGCAGCGATTATTTTGAATAAATAGGAGCGAATGTCTCGGGATTTATCAGCAAACCATATTCCTGCTGCCTTTCCAAAGCTCGCAAAAAGGCGAGGCTTTTCCCTTGCATCAGGGCTAAATAGCATTTGTATTGAATTTTTATTCTCTGATAAAAATCATATTTAACTTAAATAATCAGATGTACCTTTGATTGTATTAAATAAAAGGAAAATGAAAACAATTTTAAAATCACTAACTTTAGCAATAGCACTAATTTTGATAAGTTGTGGTGGAGACAAAAAAACAGATAAATTCGGCAACCCAGTTTCAGACGAAAAAGAAAATGTAGAAGCAACCAAACCTGAAGTATCAGAATTTCCATTAGCCGAAAAAGGAAGGGAAATTTTTGAAGGAAAAGGGACATGCGCAACTTGCCACAAACTCGATATTAAATTAGTTGGACCAAGCATACAAGACATTGCAGAAATCTATAAAGAGAAAAATGCAAACATGGTCACATTTCTAAAAGGCGAAGGCGAACCAATCGTTGATCCAACACAATATGAAGTAATGAAAGCCAACTTTGCTTTAACAAAAACGTTTTCCGATGAAGAATTACAATCTTTAGAACAATATATTTATAGTCAAGAAAAATAAAATTTTCATGTTTATTTTAAAATCACAAAGTCAAGAGTTTTTCTTTTTGCTTTGTGATTTTTTTTATATTTAAACTTTCTAAAAAAGAATGTCAAAAACTGCTTTCATAAATTCACCACTCGGAATCACCAAAATTGTTGGTGACGAAAATGGAGTTTCTATAATTTCTGTTTTATCAGAAGGTGAACTTTCCACAAAAATTCCTAACGAACTCCAAGAAGCAGTGTCACAACTTCAAGAATATTTTGAAGGAAAACGTAAAGATTTTGATTTCAAATTAAATCCAAAAGGAACCGATTTCCAACAAAAAGTATGGCAAGAGTTACTCAATATTCCTTTCGGAAAAACAATGTCCTACATGGATTTATCCAAAAAACTCGGTGATGTAAAAGCTATTCGAGCAGTAGCATCAGCTAATGGTAAAAACCCACTTTGGATTGTAGTTCCATGCCACAGAGTTATTGGAACAGATGGTTCATTAACAGGTTATGCAGGAGGTTTATGGCGCAAAAAATGGCTTCTTGAACACGAAATACCTAGCCATCAACAAAGTTTGTTTTAACTTATTCAAGGAGTTTTTTTTTATTTTAATTTGGAAATTTAAAGTCATTTTAATTATATTCGCAACCTAATTACGTGTTAATCAGAGTAATTTAATAAATATAAACGCCATATAAATTCTTATTATGATTGAAAAAATCCGCTTAGACAACATTTTGTTTCTTGACATAGAAACGGTTCCATTAGAAGAAAATTTCAACTCGCTTGACGATGAAATGAAACAACTTTGGGAACAAAAAACTCAATACCAACGCAAAGAAGAATTCACAGCCGAAGAATTTTATGACAGAGCAGGAATTTGGGCCGAATTCGGAAAAATAGTCTGTATTTCTGTTGGTTATTTTACAACCAAAGGTGACATTCGAAACTTTAGAGTAACCTCTTTTTTTGGTGAAGAAAAGAAAATTTTATTAGACTTCAATAATCTACTAAATAATCATTTCGATGGTTCTCAAAACATTCTTTGCGGTCATAATGCCAAAGAATTTGATTTTCCATTTATAGCTCGACGAATGATTATCAACAATGTTTCCATTCCAAACAAACTTAATCTATTCGGGAAAAAACCATGGGAAATTCAGCATTTAGACACCTTAGAGTTATGGAAATTTGGTGATTATAAGCATTTTACTTCTTTAAAATTACTAACCAAAATCCTCGGAATTCCTTCTCCAAAAGGAGACATCGACGGAAGCCAAGTAGGACACGTTTTTTATGTAGAGAAGGATATTGACCGAATTGTAACATATTGCGAAAAAGACGTTATTGCTGTCGCACAAGTTTTCCTTCGTTTCAGAAAAGAAGATTTATTGGTGGAAGACGAGATACAACACGTGTAGATAAATAAGCCACAGATTCACTGATTTTAAAATTGAAATTTTATTGATTTTATTAAAATTGGATTAAAATTTTGTTGTATAATTTATATTTCTATTATCAAATTAATCTGTGAATCTGTGGCATATTTTTATAAATAGTTATATTTACAAAAACAAAAAACCATGGTATTAAGTAGATTTTGGCTCGTTATCTTTATTTCATCAATTGTCTTTGTGATTTTTAGCTTATTCTCTGGAAATAACTACACAATTGACTTTGTATTAAACGGAAAAAAAGACGATCCAATTTTAGTTTCTGAAAAATACCTTCAAGATTTACCAACTTTCATAAAAGACAGTATTGAAATGGCTCCAGATAAAACAATGGTCATAAATCGTGATACATTGAACATTGATTCTACGTATGTTTTTTCGAATAAAGTTGTAAAAATTTATAGTGGAAAACAAAAATCAGATGGATTGTTGCCAACCTGCAAAAGCACTTTGTTAGATTTAATTTTACCTTTAATGGCATATCTAGCTTTCTTTTGCGGATTGATGGAACTTCTAATTATTTCTGGCGCATCACAAAAATTGGCAAAAGTATTAAGCCCAGTTTTTGTAAAAGTATTTCCAAGTATTCCAAAAAATCATCCTTCAATTTCTTACATGACGCTAAATTTTGCTGCTAATTTCTTAGGATTAGATTCAGCAGCAACACCATTTGGATTAAAAGCCATGGAAAGTTTACAAGAAATAAATCCAGAAAAGGATAAAGCTAGTGATGCACAAATCATGTTCATGTGCTTACATGCTTCTGGACTTACATTAATTGCAACTTCAATTATTGGATATCGCGCTGCTGCTGGCGCTGCAAATCCTGCTGATGTGATGTTACCTTGTATAATTACCTCTTTTATTGGAACAATTGCAGCGTTTTTAATTGTAGGAATAAAGCAAAAAATCAACTTCAAAAGTGCTTCTTTGGTTGCAGGATTAATGGGAATGATTGGAGCAATTATTGGTTTATTGATGTATGTAAATCATTTGGATTTAATTGGTAAAAATTATTTTACTTCTAATCTCTCCGCTTTGATTTTGGTTGTAATTATTGTTTTCACATTGATATTATCATTCGTAAAAGAAAAGAAATTTACCGAAGTAAATACCACAGTTTATGAAGCATTTGTGGTTGGAGCAAATAATGGAGTTAAAACTGGAGTCACTATCTTTCCTTATGTTTTAGGAATGTTAGTTGCCATTTCATTATTCAGAAATAGCGGTTTATTTGAAATTATTAGCAATTGGATAGCTTTTATTTTCTCTAATTTGGGTGTGGCAAAAGAAATTACTGATGCTTTACCTGTTGCATTGCTTCGTCCATTTAGTTCAGCAGGTTCACGTGGATTTTTAATTGATTCGATGAATACATTTGGTGCCGATTCTATGACAGGAAGATTGAGCTCTATTTTTCAATGCAGTGCCGAAAGTACGTTTTATGTTATTGCAGTTTATTTCGGTTCGGTTAATATAAAAAACACTCGATATGCTTTAGGAACAATGCTTTTAGTAGATATAATTTGTGTGATTACTGCAATTTTTGTGGCTAGTTGGTTTTTTGTAAAATAGATACTAGAAAGTCTAACTTTTCGTTTTCCTATAAATTTAAAATGAATAAATTTATATTCTTTTTAGTACTCTTTCTGCTTTTTTCTTGTAAAAATGAAAAGTCAAATCCTTACATAGGAAATTGGTATTTCGATAAAGTTGTTAATTATGATAGTACAAAAGTTAAATTTCCTATGAGTATTTTGGAAACTGAATTTGCTCCTCATTATAATTTTGAAATTCTAAATGATTCTTTAATAGATTACAAACAAGGCTTTTATTATACAATTAGCAATAAAGTTTGGCAAGCAAAGGAAAGGCAAGAGTTTTTAAGAAGTTATTATTTTTTAGGATCAAAAACTAACTATAAAATTGATAAGTCAAATATTTTATTTTTTAATAAAATATCTAAATCTTGGGACACATTAAAAGTTAATAAGATATGGAAGGATACAATGATTATTCAAGGATACGAAAATGCTTTTTATAGATTAGTTAAAAAGCAAAACAATTATTTTGATGACAAAAGTTATGATGCAATAACTATTGATAGAAGTCCCTGTTATGGAAGTTGTCCATTTAATTCTACCTATATAGATAGAAAAGGTAATTTGTTTTTTAAACCCTTTTCTTCAAATACTCAAACAAATAATTTAAAATCTAAGTTAGATAGTGCTCAAGTTAAATATTATTTTAACTTATTTGATAAAATCCCAATTCAAAAATTAAAAGACAATTATTCAATTCAAGCAACAGATAGTCAAACAAATACGGTGTCATTTTTTAAAAATGGTAAAATTGTAAAAACAATTTCTTGTTATATACAATCTCCTATAGATTTAGATAGAGCTTATTCAGAATTGAGTTTTGCTTATCAAAATGTAAAAGTCGAATTCGATGATGAGTTTTTATTTGATGGGAAAGTTAGCCTCTTTTCATTCATAAATAAAGAATCCAAATTTCGTTTAAAAGATTCTGAAAGTTTTTTTCTTGAAGTTGCCTTGAGAAATGGCAAACAAGTTAAAAAAGAAGTAAATCCAAAGTATACTCTAAAATTTAGTGATTGGAATGAAGTGTCAGATATAAGTGGAATAACTACAGACGGAAGATATTATAAAATTTTGATGAAAGACAAAACCATAAAAATAATTGATATTGGATACAATTTTGTCGAAAAAAACCCAATAATTAAGAAGAATAGAGAGAATTAAACACAAGATTATCTATACTAAATAACCAAAACAAGTTTCTTCAATCCACTAACTTTCCGTAACTTTACATTTCAAAAATATTTCATAATGGACTTTATATATCAAGATCCGTATCCGATATTAAAAGACGATACGCAATACAAAAAACTTACTTCTGACTACGTAAAAGTTGAGCAATTTGGCGACAGAGAAATTCTTACCGTTGACCCAAAAGCATTAGAATTGATGGCGCAAGAAGCCATGAACGATGTTTCATTTATGTTGCGAACAGCACATTTGCAAAAGCTAAATAATATTTTAAACGACCCAGAAGCAACAGATAATGATAGATTCGTAGCTTACAATTTATTGCAAAACGCATCAGTGGCTGTTGAAGGTCAACTACCATCTTGCCAAGATACAGGAACCGCAATTGTCATGGCAAAAAAAGGTGAAAATGTTTATACTGGAGTTGATGATGCCGAATGGTTATCAAAAGGAATTTTCAACACTTTTCAAAATAAGAATCTTCGTTACTCACAAATTGTTCCGATTTCGATGTTTGAAGAGAAAAATTCAGGTTCGAATTTGCCAGCACAAATTGATATTTATGCTAAAAAAGGAGCTTCGTATGAGTTTTTATTTTTAACAAAAGGTGGTGGATCTGCGAATAAGACATTTTTGTATCAAAAAACAAAATCTCTGTTGAATGAAAAATCAATGGAAGAATTTGTGCGTGAGAAAATTAAAGATTTAGGAACCTCTGCTTGTCCGCCATATCATTTAGCTTTAGTGATTGGAGGAACTTCTGCTGAAGCAAATTTAGCAGCAGTTAAAAAAGCATCTGCAGGATATTTTGACCATCTTCCAACTACTGGAAACATCGCTGGTCAAGCCTTTCGTGATTTAGAATGGGAACAAAAAGTATTGCAATATTGTCAAGAAAGTGCTATTGGAGCACAATTTGGAGGAAAATATTTCGCACATGATGTTCGTGTAATTCGTTTACCACGTCATGCTGCTTCTTGTCCAGTTGGATTGGGAGTTTCGTGTTCTGCTGATAGAAATATCAAAGGAAAAATCACAAAAGATGGAGTTTTCTTAGAACAATTGGAAGTAAATCCACAGCAATTTTTACCAGCAGTTCCACCACATTTAGAAGCTGCAGTTGAGGTAGATTTGAATCGTCCGATGGCAGAAATTTTAGCTGAATTATCTAAATATCCAATTAAAACACGTTTAAAATTAAATGGAACTTTAATTGTTGCCAGGGATATTGCGCATGCTAAAATCAAAGAATTATTAGATGCAGGAAAACCAATGCCAGATTATTTCAAAAACCATCCTGTATATTATGCTGGACCTGCAAAAACTCCAGACGGAATGCCATCAGGAAGTTTCGGACCAACAACAGCAGGAAGAATGGATGTTTATGTAGAAGAGTTCCAAAAAGCTGGCGGAAGTATGATTATGCTTGCCAAAGGAAATCGTACCAAAGAAGTTATGGAAGCTTGTAAAACTTATGGAGGATTCTATTTAGGATCAATTGGTGGACCAGCAGCGATTTTAGCTCAAGACAATATCCTAAAAGTTGAGGTTGTAGACTTCGAAGAACTCGGAATGGAAGCCGTTAGAAAAATTACAGTAAAAGATTTCCCAGCTTTTATTATTACTGATGATAAAGGAAACGATTTCTTTGCTAACTTATAAAAATAATTAGCCACAGATTCACAGATTACTATAATTAATCTGTGAATCTGTGGCTATTAAAACCAATCAAATGCCTTTTAAAGAATCATTTTCGGAATTTTATACTAAAGTTAAATCGAGTTTAGAAGATGGAACTTTTGCCAAATTAACCTTAGCAAAAACTATCGGAAATGCAGAATTGATGAATATTTATGTGCGTCCGATAATGGATGAAGATGTTTTGAAGTTGGAATTAAAATTTAAGTTTCAGCAGGAAGAAATTATTGAAATTCATACGATAGAAAATGCTTTTCCAAGATTATTAGAGTTTATAAATAATCCTTTCTTAAGTGCAATTTTGTTCACTACAGAATTTGATTTGACTTACAAATTGAATAAAAAACGAGCTGTGAGTGTTGTAGAACAATTTCCAACCTTTGGAAATGCCAACGAAGTTTTATTGGAGTATTTTGAAAGTAGAAAATAAGCTATCTTTTTATAAAAACAAAATGCCTCACTATTTGCGAGGCATTTTTTATAACTATTAAAAAGAATTATTTTTTGATGAATTTTTTAGAAACCGATTGTTGGTTGCTGTTTACTTTCAAGAAATAAATCCCTGAATTCAATTCGTTTACATCAATTCCGTCTTGGCTAAGTTTTCCTTTTTTAACTTCTTGACCAAGGTAGTTGATAATTTCATAAGTAGCATTTTCATCTGATAATGAAACATTCAAACGATCTTCTGTAGGATTTGGATACAGATTGAAACTTAAAGTTTCATTTGATAATTCTGAAGAAGAATCAGTAACTAATCCTGCCGTAGTTAAAGTAATATTTACAGTATAATCTTCTACTTGACCATATGTATAAGAACCACAAGCAGCAGGAATTGCATTGTATCTCATTGCAACTCTCATTCTTGTAGCACCTAAAGTTGCAGTTGTAGGAATTGTAAATGTTCCAGAAACTGGAGTCGTAGTTGATGCTGCTTTCGTCCAAACTGTTTCTCCAGCATCGGTAAACAATCCATTTTTGTTGTAATCTATAAATACTGCATAACCCTCAGCATAAACTGTGCTTGTCCAAGCTGGAGTTATTGTAATTGTATTAGCAGTTCCTCTAACAGCATTTGTAGAAATAGCTGTGAAATTTTCATATCCAGCAGTTCCAGTTGATGTGTTATTAATAGTTCCAAAAACTACTTTACCAATTTTTTCATCAGCAGTATTTGTAGCTGTTGCTGTGCAGTAAGTAATAGTTGTTGCAGTAGTTGTAACAGAAACGGTATTGCTTGCTGGAGATAAATTTCCTGCTGCATCTTTAGCAACTACATAAAAAGTATAAGCAGTAGATGCTGTTAAGCCGGTTACTGCATAAGTAGTTGTTGTAACCGATGCTTTTAAAGTTGTTCCTTGATATACATTATAACCTGTAACGCCAACATTATCAGTTGCTCCAGTCCAAGATAGATTAGTAGTTGTAGCTGTTGTTCCAGAAGCAGAAAGTGTTGCTGCTGTCGGTGCTGTAGTATCAGCAACTGGAGTTAGAGTTGTTACGCTCGCAACGTTACTTGAAGCAGATAAATTTCCTGCAGCATCTTTAGCTTTAACAGAGAATGAGTAGGTAGTTGCACTAGTTAAACCTGTAACATTATAAGAAGTTGTAGTTGTTGTTCCTAGTAATGTTGTTCCTTGATAAACATTATAACCAGTTACTGCTACATTATCTGTCGATGCTGTCCAAGATAAAGATGTAGTTGTAGTTGTAGTTCCAGAAGCAGATAAAGCTGTTGGAGCTGAAGGAGCAACTGTGTCAGCTGGACCTGCATATGCTGCACCAATTCCTACTGCATAAAAAGCATTTGTAGTAGCAATAACTTCTGCTGAATTTGCTCCAAATAAATCAATTGCAGATTGAATTCCGTAAGTTCTAGCATTTGCATAAGTTGAATTTGCAGTTAAATATACACTTTCAGTACGATAAGCAATTTTTGCGGCTTTATCAATTCCGATACCTGTTATACTGTATGAACTTCCAATGTCATTTGTACCTGTTTTACCGTCGGTTAAAATATAAAACCAATGATTTAAAACGCCACTATTTGTGTGAACACCACAATAATCATTTGTTTGTGTAGGAGTACAATTAGGATTTATCCAATAAGTTCCACCATAAGTGTCAGGTTGTGCTTCGGTTTTAGGATTACTCATTGAACGCAAAGAAATATGTCCAGAGCGCATTTCAATATCTTCACCGATTAACCATTTTTGTTTGTTTGGAGTAGCAAAATATTCTACACACGCACCCCAAATATCTGAAAACGCTTCGTTCAATGCGCCGGATTCTTTTTGATAAGCTAGATTTGCAGTACTACTACAAACAGCATGACCAATTTCATGAGCGGCTACATCTACAGATGTTAATACATTAAATCCGCCAGTTCCGCTTCCGTCTCCATAAGTCATTCTTGTTCCGTCCCAATAAGCATTATTGTAAGCAGTGCTATAGTGTACATAACTTTTAATTGCTGCGCCAGCATTATTGTAGCTATTTCTTGCATGAACAGTTGACCAATAATCGTATGTTTTTTCTGCACCCCAATGTGCATCTAATGCTCCATTGTCTTTGTTTGTATTGTTAAATTCAGCTGCAGTCCAGTTATTATCTACATCCGTAAAATTTACAGCTGCTGTATAATTTGTGCCTTTTTTCATATTAAAAGTTTGAACTCCACTTCCTCTAGTATTGTCAGATAAAATATAGGAAGAACCACTTAATAATGTTTCAATGGATTGAGTTCCGCTGTATCTCGTTGCTGCATTTGCTGCCACAACTACTGAATTATTTTTAAATAAAGAATTTGGGATGTTTTCTGTAGATTTTCCATGACTAAATTCTCCTAAATGCTTTATTGTAGCATTGTAAAACAATGCCTTTCCTGTTATTGCATCTATATATAAATCACCTCTGCTTACTGGATTTGTTGCGTAAATGTCAAATTTGTACGCTAGTCTTAAATTACTTTCTCCTTTTTTAACATCTTCACTTGACACTGGAAGTAAAACTAATTCTCCAACAGGTTTAGTATAGTTAACTTCAGCAGCTTCCGTTGGGTTGTCCCATAAATAAGATTTGGCATCAATTTGATTTAAAGCCTTTGTAAATGCTTGTTGATTGGTTAATGTTGGAGTAGTGTTTGTATTTTCTAATTGATAGAATTCACCACTCATTGAAAGCAGTAAACCATTTTTAGAATGAAGCGTGTATGTTGCAAATTCAACTTTTATGTTATTGTGAAACAATTGAAATTTTTCATGTAGAAATCCAGATTCATCAGATTCAGAATTGGTTTTTTGAAAATTTGAATTATTTTTTAATTTGAATTGATCTTTGAAAACTTGATTAAAATCATTCGATTTGTAAGTAGACTTTTCATTAAATGTAATTAAAGAAGTATTGCCTTTTTCATCGGTAATTTTTTGTTTAACATTTTTATCGCCTTCTTGAGCATAAGAAGTAAATGCAAACAATGAGACCATAGATAATAGTCCCAAACGGATTGGTAAATTTGTTTTCATTAAGTTTGGTTTTGGTTATATCATACAATATTAACTATAATATTGTATGATTCGACAAAATAAACTTAAAAATCGATTAAGTACACAAAATAATAAAATAGATATAAATAAAAAAGCAACTCGTTAAAGTTACTTTCTATAATTTGAAGTTTGTTTTTTTAATCTATCATCATTTCAGGAATATCACCATCAATGATTAATTCTGCTTCGGTTGATGCAATGATGTGTTCTACTGAAACTCCTGGTGCGCGTTCTAATAATTTAAATCCATTTGGAGTGATTTCTAAAACAGCTAACTCTGTAACTACTTTTTTAACGCAACCAACACCAGTTAAAGGCAAAGTACAACGTTTTAAAATCTTACTTTCGCCAGCTTTATTAACGTGCATCATGGCAACAATAATATTATCAGCAGAAGCAACTAAATCCATAGCTCCACCCATTCCTTTTACCATTTTTCCTGGGATTTTCCAGTTAGCGATATCGCCGTTTTCTGAAACTTCCATAGCACCAAGAATTGTTAAATCTACGTGTTGCCCACGAATCATTCCAAAACTAAAAGCTGAATCGAAGAAACTTGCTCCAGGCAACGTAGTAATAGTTTGTTTTCCTGCGTTGATTAAATCGGCATCTTCTTCACCTTCAAATGGAAATGGTCCCATTCCTAGAACGCCATTTTCACTTTGAAATTCTACAGAAATATCGGTGCGAACATAATTGGCAACCAAAGTCGGAATACCAATTCCTAAGTTTACATAATAGCCACCTTTTACTTCTTTAGCTATTCTTTTTGCTATATCGTTTTTATCTAATGCCATGATTATGCTCTTTTGCGAGTGGTACGTTGCTCAATTCTTTTTTCAAATTTTTCGCCTTGGAAGATTCTTTGAATTAATATTCCAGGAATGTGAATTTCATTAGGATTTAAGCTTCCTGCTGGAAGAAGTTCTTCAACTTCGGCAATAGTTATTTTTCCAGCTCCACACATTGATGGATTGAAATTTCTTGCGGTTCCTTTGAATATTAAGTTTCCTGCTTCGTCGCCTTTCCATGCTTTTACAATAGAAAAATCGGCTTTGAAAGCGTGTTCCATTACATGCATTTTTCCGTTAAATTCACGAACTTCTTTTCCAATAGCAACTTCGGTTCCATAACCTGCAGGAGTGAAGAAAGCAGGAATTCCTGCTTGTGCTGCACGACAACGTTCAGCAAGAGTTCCTTGTGGAATTAATTCAACTTCTAACTCACCTGAAAGCATTTGACGTTCAAACTCTGCATTTTCTCCAACATAGGACGAAATCATTTTTTTGATTTGCTTTTGTTGTAATAATAATCCCAAACCAAAATCGTCAACACCAGCATTATTGGAAATACAGGTTAGATTTTTTGTCCCTTTTTTAACCAATTCTGCAATTGAATTTTCAGGTATACCACATAATCCAAAACCACCTAACATAATAGTCATATTATCTTCAATGCCTTGAAGTGCGTCTTGAACTGAATTTACTTTTTTATTAATCATAATTTTAACTATGAATTTTATTTTCTAAATTTTAAAGACCAAATTCGTCAGTATTTTGTTCTTCTGTATCTGTTGAATCTGTTGCTACAGAAGGCTTTGGAGCTGTCCAACAATCTACTTTTATAGCAAAATTATCTGGTCGCTCAAATTCATCTGTCGATATTTGGAGGTCTTTATCTTCATAACATTTTTCCATAAAATATCCCCAAACAGGCAAAGCTGCTGTAGCTCCTTGACCATAAGTGATGCTTTTGAAACGAGCCGAACGATCTTCACAACCAACCCAAACACCAGTTACTAAGTTTGGAACCATTCCAATAAACCAACCATCAGATTGGTTTTGTGTAGTTCCAGTTTTTCCTGCAATAGGATTTTTAAACATATATGGATATCCAGTCCAACGATTATCACCACTTCCGCCACCTTCAGTTCTAAGTCTTTCGCCAGAGCCGCCTTCAGTAACACCTTCAAGAAGTTTAATTACTGCAAAAGCTACATCTTTATTTAAAACATCATGAGACTCCGGAACTGGTTCGTAAATGATAGCTCCATTTTTATCTTCAATTCTTGATATAAATTGGGGTTTTATATAAACTCCTTGATTTGCGAATGTACTATAAGCAGCAACCATATCTTGAACCGTAATATCTACAGCACCCAATGCAATGGCTGGTTGAACAGGAATTTCTGTTGTAACACCAAGTTTTTTGGTTAATTCTACAACAGCTTCTGGTCCGGTTTTATCAATTAATTTAGCCGAAATTGTGTTGATAGAATTTGCCAATGCTTTCTTCAAAGTAACCATTCCTCGGTATTTTTGATCAGAATTTCTTGGTTCCCAATCTTCGGTTACATGATGGCGTCCTTTTCTTATCATAAAAGGTCCGTCTATTATGGTGTCGCAAGGTGACATTCCTAGTTGTTCGATTGCTGTAGCATAAACGAATGGTTTAAAGGTAGAACCTACTTGACGTGCTCCTTGTCCAACGTGATCGTATTGGAAATATTTATAATTTATTCCTCCAACCCATGCTTTTACTTGACCTGTTTGAGGTTCCATAGACATTAATCCAGCTTGCAAGAAGTGTTTGTAATATCTAATAGAATCCAGTGGAGTCATAATGGTATCTCTTTCACCTTTCCAGGTAAATACTGTCATTTTGGTTTTTTTACTGAATGAGGCTATGATTTCCTCATCTGTTTTTTCATCAGCTTTTAAAATTCTCCATCTTTCAGAGTTTTTCATTGCTTGTTTGATGATTTTATCTGTTTCAGCATCAGTAATATTTATAAAAGGAGCATTTTTATTTCCTTTCTGTTGCGTCCAAAATTCTTCTTGAAGGTTTTTCATATGAGCCAATACAGCTTCTTCTGCATGTTCTTGAATCTTTGAATCAATAGTAGTGTAAATCTTCAAACCATCACCATAGATATCGTATTCTTCTCCGTCTGGTTTCTTATTTTCTTTAACCCAATTCTTCATGTAATCACGAAGATATTCTCTAAAATATGTTGCTGTTCCGTCCAGATGACTTTCAGGATGAAAATCTAATTTTATTGGTTTTTTCTCTAAAATTTTCTTTGCAGATTCTTCTAGATGCTTATTTCGAACCAATTGACCAAGTACAATATTTCTTCTTTTAAGAGCTCTTTCTGGAAAACGATTTGGGTTGAATCTTGATGGATTTGTTAACATTCCAACCAATAAAGCACTTTCTTCGACAGTTAAATCACGAGGTTCTTTACTAAAATATACTTTAGAAGCGGAGCGAATTCCAACAGCTCCATTAACAAAATCAACTTGATTTAAGTATAAAGCAATAATTTCTTGTTTGGTATATTGTCTTTCTAAACGAATTGCAATAATCCATTCTTTAGCTTTTTGTACGATTCTAAAAGGAAGAAATTTAGAACCTTCACCATGGAATAAATTTTTTGCTAATTGTTGGGTAATAGTACTCGCACCACCATCTCTTCCTAATTGTACTGCTGCACCAAAAGTCCTTCTTGCATCAATTCCAGAGTGTTCATAGAAACGTTCGTCTTCCGTTGAAACTAGTGCGTCTACTAGTGATTTTGGTAAATCCTTGTACTTGATAGCGGTTCTATTTTCGTTGTAAAATTTACCTAAAGTAACTCCGTCAGAAGAAATTATTTCTGTAGCTAAATTAGAATCTGGATTTTCTAAATCTTCAAACGAAGGCATCTTTCCAAAAAGGCCCCATGAAGCAAATAGAAAGAAAAGAAAAAGTCCGCCAAGAGTGTAAAAAAATAATTTCCAAAACTTTTTTGAATAATATTTTATGTCTTTTACTTGACCTTTATTTTGAGTATTAGTTTTTTGTGCCATAATTTCTAGTCTAAAGATTCTACTCTAAAACCTATTTCAGTAATTCCTTTTAAGTTTTCAACTCCAGCTACTTTTCCGGTTTGTCTTACCGCTTGCTTGATGTGAACTTTATATTCTCCTTTTAACTTTAATTCTTCTTTGTCTTTATAAAAAAGTTTACTCTCTTTTACATCAGAAAATCCTTCTCCCATAAGTGTTCCATCTGGATTCGCCATTTGATATTCTAATGTATCAACCAATGTTTTCTTATTAGGCTGTTCTAATGCGACAATTAAAAACAAATTGTTGAACGGATAATCATTATTATCTCTAACATTTACAAACAAGTTGTATTTTTTTGAACTATCAAATTGAGGTAACTTGAAAGTCACAACGCTGTCTTTATGCCAAGAATTTCCAACCGATTTATACTCGTCGAAAACACGTTTTTTATCGCACGAAATAACTAAAAGCGCTACTAAAATAAACAGTATGCTATTTTTTATCTTCATTCTTTTTAATGATTATAGGTCTTTTATTTTGTGGTTTTTGATTTCCTTCGTCATTTCTTTTTCGCTCGTTCGGATTTTGACCTTGATTTGGTTTTGAATTAGGGTTTGAAGCGGTTTTTTCTCCTTGATTTGTGTTTGGATTTTGAGCTTTATTTTTATTTCTGTTTTTATTTTTATTCTTGCTCTTTTTTGGTTGGTCAAATCGAGTTAAACTTTCTTGCCCCATTGCATTATTGAAGTTAGCTTCTTGTTCAACAACAATTTCAATTGCAAAATCTTCTAATGACGAAACACGTTTTTTCTCTTTATTTTGAGCTACTATTTCTTTAACCTGATCTATTTTTAAAACATGCCAATTAGCAAAATTATCAGTGTAAGCAAACCACATCAATCCTTTAAAAATATCCTGTTTTTGACAAATAGCATCACCTTTTTCAGTGTATAATTTGGTTTCAAAATCTGGAAAATCTTTTAATGCATCAAGATAAGTATCCAATTCATAATTCAAACAACATTTTAATTTACCACATTGTCCTGCTAATTTTTGAGGATTTAATGATAATTGTTGGTATCGAGCAGCTGATGTATTTACACTTCTAAAATCGGTTAACCAAGTTGAACAACACAACTCTCTTCCACAAGAACCAATTCCACCAAGACGCGATGCTTCTTGACGAAAACCAACTTGTTTCATTTCAATACGAGTTTTGAAAACTTGTGCAAATTCTTTAATTAACTGACGAAAATCTACTCTGTCATTTGCTGTATAATAGAAAATAGCTTTAGAACCATCACCTTGAAATTCGATATCAGAAATTTTCATTTCAAGTTTTAAAGCAATAGCAATTTCTCTTGCCTTCACTTTCATAGGTTCTTCTTTATCACGAGCCTCACTCCAAATATCGATATCTTTTTGAGAAGCTTTTCTGTATACTTTAGTGATGTCAGCACTTTTATGGTCAACACCTTTTTTCTTCATTTGTACTTTAACCAATTCACCAGTAAGAGTAACAATTCCTATATCATGACCAGGCGAAGCTTCAGTTGCAACGATATCACCGATACTTAAGGTAAGTTTTTCAGTATTTCTATAAAATTCTTTACGTCCATTTTTAAAGCGTACTTCAACACAATCAAATGGTGCTTCTCCGGTTGGTAAATTCATATTTCCCAACCAATCAAAAACGGTTAATTTATTGCAGCTATCGGTGCCGCAAGTCCCATTATTTTTACAACCCTTAGGCGCACCGCCATCAGAAGTTGAACAACTTGTACATGCCATAATTATATATGTAGTATTGCCAAAAAGCAATTTAAGTTCATAAAACGATTAATTGGTAAAGATAGTATTTTTAAAAAATAAATTCCAATAAAAAAATCCCAAATTCCAAGTTTGAAAAAACAGTTGAAATTTGGGATTTTAAATGGTTGATTTTTAAAATAGTTACTCTAAAATCTTGAATAATTTATCAGATAATCTTACTCTAAATGGTAAAATAAAAGTGACTTTATCACCTATTTTAGCAACCGAATTTTCATTTCCGTTTACCATCATTTTATCTAAAATTACTTCTTCATTTCCTGTTGTTGGACCTGAGATTAAGATTTTATCACCTACATTTAATTCGTTATTCTCTATGATAAATAATCCAACTTGTGGTTTTGGATAGTAATGTTCGGCTTTACCAACAAGCACTTTTTTTACTTTTATTTTCTGACGAATGTCTTTGGGTTTTTGAGCAATCGCCAAGGATTTATCAGATAGTTCACCTGAATGTTTAAATAATAGATTTTCTGATTTTCCTTTGCGGAAGACTTTATTTCCAACTTGTTTTCCTCTTCTTAATTTTACTTGTTCTACTAAAGGCAAATGAATGGTATCTAAACATTCTTTTGAACAACAGTTTTCCATTGCAGCTTTACAATCATCACATTGAATGAATAATAAATGGCAACCATCATTTTCACAATTGGTGTGATTGTCGCACGGTTTTCCGCATTGGTGGCATTGCGAAACGATATCATCTGTAATTCTTTCGCCTAATCTATGGTCGAAAACAAAGTTCTTTCCTATGAATTTACTTTCGATGTTTTCTTCCTTTATTTGTTTGGCATAATTGATAATTCCGCCTTCTAACTGAAATACATTTTTAAAACCTTGGTGTTTGAAATAGGCCGAAGCTTTTTCGCAACGAATTCCGCCAGTGCAATACATCACCAAATTTTTATCTTCTTTAAAATCTTTTAATTGCTCGTTGATAATTGGTAAACTTTCTCTAAAAGTTTCAACATCTGGAGTAATTGCACCTTTAAAATGTCCTATTTCACTTTCGTAATGATTTCTGAAATCTACAACTATTGTGTTTGGATCTTCTAATATTTGGTTGAATTCTTTGGCTTTTAAATGCACACCAATATTGGTTACATCAAAAGTGTCGTCGTTCAATCCGTCGGCTACAATTTTGTCACGAACTTTTACGGTTAATTTCAAAAACGAATGATCATCGTGCTCTACGGCAACATTCAAACGAATACCACGCATGAATTCATAGGCTTCTAAAGTTTCTCTAAAAGCTTCAAAGTTTTCTGCTGGAACACTCATTTGAGCATTTATTCCTTCTTTGGCTACATAAGTTCGACCAAGAGCATCGAGTTGGTTCCATTGGATAAATAAATCGTCGCGAAATTTTTTGGGATCTTCAATTTTGGCATACGCATAGAAAGATAATGTAAGACGTTGTTTTCCGGCTTCATCAATTAATTGAGCTCTTTCTTCTGCGCTTAAGGTGTTATACAGTTGCATGCTATAAACGTTTAAGTGAGAAATATGTTTTAAATTCTAAATGGAAGAATTCGGGCACAAAGTTAATTTTTTACCGCAAAGCCGCAAAGTTTTTTCGCAAAGTTCACTAAGAATTATAAAAAATTACCGCAAATTCGCAAATTTTTATCTCTTTTGAAGAAAGTAATTTGTGAATTTGCGGTAAAAATCTTAGTGACTTAGTGTCTTTGTGGCAAGCTTAACAGAATTCTGCGTAAGCGTCTTTCAAGTTTTCTGCAATCATTTCTGCAGGACGACCTTCAATGTGGTGACGTTCTAACATGTGAACTAATTCACCATTTTTGAACAACGCCATACTTGGTGACGATGGAGGAAAAGGAAACATTTCTTCTCTAGCAGCATCAACCGCTTCTCTGTCAACTCCGGCGAAAACCGTTACTAAATGATCTGGTTTTTTTGCTCCGTCCAAACTCATTTTTGCTCCTGGACGAGCGTTTCTTGCAGCACAACCACAAACAGAGTTAACAACTACTAATGTTGTTCCTTCTGTTTTAATTGCGTTTTTCACTTCTTCAGCGCTGTATAAATCTTGAAAACCTGCTTCAGAAAGTTCTGCTCGCATTGGTTTTACCATTTCTTCTGGATACATATTTTTATTTTTTAACTATTAGATATAAAATTTTAGATTTTGAAAATCTTCTGCAAAGATAAATAGAATTCTAATTTTTAGAATCAATCAAATCATAAACATTTGTTATCGTTTGATAGATGTTATTGTTTGTCCCATTTTTTCTGATAAGGATAGGTTTCATAAATGGTGTTATCTTCATTCAATTTGTAACCAATTTTATAATCTGATTCTGATTCTTTCAATAGTGTTTTTGCTTCTTCTATTTTTTCATTTCTAATTAGACATATTGCTTTATAAAATTTTACATCTGAAAAATTGGGATATACTTTCAGAGCTTTATCAAAAACAGCAATGGCTTCGTCAAATTTTTTTAATTCAAATTTTGCTATTCCCAAATAAAAATAAGCCGTTGGATGTTCTAATTTATCTCGATTTTTATAAATTTCATCTACATAGTTTTGAAAAATTTTTTCTGCTTTTTCAAATTCATTTAATTGTAAATAGGAAATAGCAATATAAAAATCATACGTATGATCCATAACATAACCATTACCAAATTTTTTCTTACAATCTTCTAAATCTTCAATGGCATCTTTATAAGATTTCGAGAAAACACATTTCATAAAACCACGATAAGGTTGCCATCGTTCTGCGTTATATTTTACCGCTTTGTCAAGAAATGGCATTCCAATTTCATATTTTCTTGCTTTAAAATAGGGCATCGCTTTTTGTTGCCATAAGTAGGCAATTGTGCTGTCTTTTGCTAATCCATTATCTAAACAATTTTGCCAATCTGACATTCTTGTATTGTAATTGTATCGTTGCGCACAATTGGTTAGAAATTCTTCAATAATTTTTTCCTGCTCTTTATTTTTACCTTCTTGAGCAAAAGAAATAATATTAGAAAATAAAGCAATTAACAAAATGATATTTTTCATCTTTATAAATTTTGATAAAGATAAAAAAGTAGATTGTTTCTAAATCTTCATTAACTTCTGATTAACAAAGTAAATAGTTACAGAATTAAACCTTTATCCCATCAACGAATCTTTCAATAGATTCTTTACTCGTTCCTTTCTCTCTTAAATGCTTAATAAAAGCACTTCCAATGATGGCTCCAGAACCAAATTCGCAAACCGTTTCAAAAGTCTTTTTATCATGAACACCAAAACCTATTAAATGGGGATTTTGCAATTTCATACTTTGTATGCGTTTATAATAATCCGTTTGAAAAGAAATCGCATTCGTGCTTCCTGTAATGCTATTAGACGAAACTAAGTAAATAAATCCAGACGAATAACTGTCCAATTGATTAATGCGTTCTTCTGAAGTTTCTGGTGTTATCAACAAGACATTTGAAACTTGATTTACTTCACATAATTCTTTAAAATTTGAAAGATAATAATGCAATGGCATATCAGGAATGATAATTCCGTCAACACCAACTTGTGCACATTTTTCTATGAATGCTGCTTCGCCAAATTGCAAAACTACGTTCAAATAACCCATCAAAACAATTGGTTTTTGAGTGATATTTCGAAGCGATTGTAATTGTTCAAATAAAATAGATAATGTCATTCCGTTTTCAATTGCTTGACCACTGCTTTCCTGAATTACGGGTCCGTCTGCCAAAGGATCAGAGTACGGAAATCCGATTTCTATCATATCCACATCGCTTTCATCTAAATGTTTTAAAATGGTAAGCGTATCGTTCAAATTTGGAAATCCTGCCGTAAAGTACAACGACAAAATGTTCTCTTTTTTGGTTTCAAATAAGTTTTGGATTCTATTTTTCATCTGTTCTGTAATTTTGTAATGTTGCCAAATCTTTATCGCCTCTTCCTGATAAATTTACCACGACAACATCGGTAGTTTTCAATTTCATTTTATGTAAATACGCCAAAGCATGTGCCGATTCAATGGCCGGAATAATACCTTCTATTCGTGACAAATCATAAGCCGCTTGCATCGCTTCATCATCGGTAATTGAAACTACTTCTGCCTTTTTGGTATCATGCAAATAGGAGTGAATCGGACCAATTCCGGGATAATCCAATCCTGCCGAAATCGAATGTGGTTCAACAATTTGACCATCATCGGTTTGAATTAAATAAGTTTTACTTCCGTGAATGATTCCTTTTTTACCCAAAGCAATTGTTGCTGCGGTTTTTCCGGAATGAACACCTAAACCACCAGCTTCCACAGCAATTAATTTAGTTTTTCCATTGTCAATAAAATGATAAAAAGCTCCAATGGCATTGCTTCCGCCACCAAGACAAGCCACAACATAATCTGGGTTTTCGTCGCCTGTTTTTTCCTTCAGTTGGATTTTGATTTCTTCGCTAATCACCGATTGAAATTGCGCTACCAAATCGGGATAAGGATGCGGACCAACCACCGAACCAATAATATAATGTGTTCCAACTGGATCATTTATCCAAGCTCTGATGGCTTCGTTTGTAGCATCTTTCAAAGTTTTACTTCCGCTAGTTGCAGGCTGAATTTTTGCACCTAAAAGACGCATACGTTCTACATTTGGTTTTTGACGTTCTATGTCAATTTCGCCCATGTAAATCGTGCAATCTAATCCTAATAACGCACAAGCTGTAGCAGTTGCAACGCCATGTTGACCTGCGCCGGTTTCAGCAATAATTCGTTTTTTATTTAATCGTTTGGCTAACAAAACCTGACCAATTGCATTGTTGATTTTGTGTGCGCCAGTGTGATTCAAATCTTCTCTTTTCAGATAAATTTGCGCTTGGAATTGTTCCGATAAATTCTTCGAAAAATACAATGGTGTTGGTCGCCCAACATAGTCTTTCAATAACAATTTAAATTCTTTTTGAAAGTCTTCAGTTGCTATGATTTGTAAATAATTTTGTTGCAATTCCAATACGTTTGGATACAACATTTCGGGTACAAATGCACCACCAAATTCGCCATAAAATCCGTTTTCATCAGGTTGTAAAGTCGTTTTCATCGTCTTCTTATTTTTTCTATTAATTCACTAACTTCTTCAGTAATTTTTTTAGTATTTGAATCTTCTAATCTGCTATTGAAATCCAATCCAGCTAACATCGGATACTTATTAAATTTAAGCTTACCGATAGTATGAATACTTAATCCGCCACTTAAAATAAATGGTTTGGATAAAGTATAATTTTCTAATAATTCCCAATCAAATGTTTTTCCACTTCCGCCATATTTCGGAGTTTTGGTATCAAATAAAAAGTAATCGCAAACCTGTTCATAAGCCACAACTTCATTAAAATTGAAATAAGGATCTACCGAAAATACTTTGATAACATTGATATTATTTTCTTTTAAAACTTTACAATCAGCAACCGATTCATTTCCGTGTAATTGAACAAAATCAAACGAAAATTGCTTTTGAATTTCAATAATTCGATTAACATCTTCATTTACAAAAACCGCAACTTTTTTTATGTTTTCAGATAATTTTTCTATTGATTTATTTGAAAAATCTTCACCAACATAACGCTTCGATTTTGGATAAAAAATAAATCCCATATAATCGGGTTGCAATGCGCCGACTTCAAGTATGTTTTTCGGAAATTTCATTCCGCAAATCTTTATTTTCATAATAATTGTTGAATTAAATTTTTACATTTTTCTGACGGATTTTCTTCTTTCATAAAATATTCTCCGATTAAAAATCCATTAAATCCATTGGTTTGCAAAAGCTGAATTGTTTCTAACGAATTGATACCGCTTTCAGCAATTTTAATACTCGATTTAGGTAACAATTGCGCCAATTTTATACTGTTTTCAACCGAAACTTCAAATGAATTTAAATTCCGATTATTAATTCCGATTAAATCAAAATTCAAATCCATGTTTTCCAAAATTTCTTCTTCATTTTGAGTTTCTAGAAACACTTCCATTCCTAATTCGTGGGCTAAATTGGTATAGGATTGCATTTGTTTTTTGGTCAAAATTTTAGCAATTAACAAAATCACATCCGCGCCCATCGCTTTCGATTGAATTATCTGGTATTCATCGACCATAAAATCCTTTCGCAACATCGGAATTGTGTTGTTTTTCCGAGCCAATTCAAAGTCGTTAGTTCTTGCTCCAAAAAACTCTACATCAGTCAAAACCGACAATCCAGAAACTGCTGCGTTAGCATAACCTTGCGTAACTTCAACCACATTGGCATCCAAATTTATATTTCCTTTAGCCGGAGATTTTCTTTTGAATTCGGCAATAATTCCGCCAGTAACCGAACTTTCAATAGCTTTTCTCAAAGAATGTGTTGCCGAATTAAACAATGGTTGTTCTTCTAAAAATGAAATAGAAAATTGCGCTTTTAAATTGGCTACTTCTTTTAATTTTTGTGCTTTTATTGTATCTAAAATATTCATTGAATTTCTTTTAATCGGTTAAACGAATTCTTAGCTTTCAATCCGAAAAGTGATTCTTTTGCTTGATCCAATGCTTCTTCAAAATTCAGATTTGGATGATACGTTTGAATCGCCAAAGCGGCATTTACCAAAACCACATTATTTTGTGATTCAGTTCCTTTTCCGTCAATAATTGTGGTAAAAATTGCTGCAGCTTCTTCTAAAGTTTCGCCGCCGTACAATTCGGAAAAAGCCACATTTTTCAAGCCAAAATCTTTGGCTTCTATAAAACGTTCGCCTGTATTTGTAATCAACTTTGTTTTATCCGTCAGCGTTACTTCGTCAAAACCATCCAAACCATAAATTACGGTGTATTGACTGTTTTCTTCTTGCAACAAATACTGATACATTCGCGCCAATTCTAAACTAAAAACGCCAGTCATTTGTACTTTTGGAAAGGCTGGATTTACTAATGGACCAAGCATGTTAAAAAAGGTTTTAATACCTAATTCTTTTCGAATCGGACCAACGGCTTTCATGGCTGGATGAAACAATGGAGCGTGCAAAAAACAAATGTTGGTTTCTTCAATTTGTTGTTTCAAAACAGTTTCATCGGTTTGAAAAACAACACCCAAAGTTTCTAAAACATTGGACGAACCAGAAATCGAAGAAACTCCGTAATTACCGTGTTTCGCCACTGGAATTCCTGCACCAGCAACTACAAAAGAAGTCAGAGTTGAAATGTTAAACGTATTTTTTCCATCGCCGCCAGTGCCACAAACATCCATCGGATTGTAAGCTGACAAATCGATTTTATGGCACAAGTTCAATAATGCTTCTCTGAAACCTAAAAGTTCTTCAAGAGTAATATTTCGCATTATAAAAACTGTCAAGAAAGAAGCAATCTGACTTGGGTTGTATTTCCCTAAAGCGATGTCGGTAAGCACTTGTTTGGCTTCGTCTTTCGTTAGGGTTTTATGTTTGAATAAAGGTTCTAATATTGTTTTCATTTTAATTATTTATCCAATTAGTAAGTATCGTTTTTCCGTTTTCTGTGAGAATTGATTCAGGATGAAATTGCAATCCGCGGACATCGTGTTTTTTGTGTTTTATTGCCATGATATTTCCCAATTCGTCTTTGGCAAGAATTTCTAAATCATTTGAAATTACTTCAGAAACAACCCACGAATGATAATGTCCAATCTTAAAGTTTTTCGGAAGATTTTCAAATAAATAATCCTCTTTTAGAATTTCAATTTCTGAAGCAACTCCATGAAGTGGTTCTTTTAGATTGATTAAATCGGTACCAAAATGTTCGGCAATGGCTTGATGACCTAAACAAATTCCGAGTATGCTTTTTGTGGAAGCAAATTCAGATAATAATTGTGGCATCATTCCTGCGTTTTTTGGAATTCCTGGTCCAGGCGAAAGCACTATTTTATCGTATTGATTGATATACGAAAAATCCAGTTGATCGTTTTTTACAACATCAATTTCTGCGACGCCGATTTCATAAAGTAAATGCACAATATTGTACACAAACGAATCGTAATTATCTACTACTAATACCTTCATAACTTATATATTTTGAGCCAATTGAATCGCTTTTCGAAGTGCCGAAAGTTTAGTTTCCACCTCATTCAATTCGCTGTTAACATCAGATTTTGTTACGATTCCGCAACCTGCTTGATACGTCAATTGATTATTTCTGCTGACGAACGAACGAATAAAAATCGCATGATTAAATCCGCCGTTGAGTCCGATTATTCCAACAGTTCCGCCATAAAATCCGCGTGATTGAGGTTCGTATTGATCGATTAATTGCATCGCTTTGTGTTTTGGCGCACCTGATAAAGTTCCAGCAGGATAAGTGTCACCCAAAATTTGTATCGGATTGTATTCAGGTTGTAATTCGGCACTAACTTTAGAAACCATGTGAATCACGTGCGAATAATATTCGATCTTTTTAAAACTTTCAACCACGACTTTTTTACTGGATTTGCTCAAGTCGTTTCTTGCCAAATCGACTAACATAATATGTTCGGCATTTTCCTTTGGGTCGGCCAAAAGTGCTTCGGCTAAAAGTACATCTTGCGCATCGTCGCCAGTTCGTTTGAACGTTCCAGCAATCGGATTGATGATGGCTTTTTGGTCGTTTATGGTCAGTTGTGCTTCGGGTGAAGAACCAAATAATTTAAAATTTCCGTAATCAAAATAAAATAAATAAGGTGATGGATTGATAGAACGCAACGCTCTGTAAACATTGAATTCATCGCCTTTAAATTGCTGCTTGTATTTTCTAGAAAGTACGATTTGAAACACATCGCCAACAAAACAATGTTCTTGACCTTTTTTAATTGCTTCTAAAAAATCATCGTTGGTGAAATTAGATTCTTCTTCATTTTGAAGTGAAAATTTAAACTGTGTCACCGAACGATTGTTGATGATTTCCTGAATTTTATCCAAATTAGAAACCTCATTTTCTTGCAAATGTTCCAACAAAAAGAGTTCGTTGTTGAAGTGATTGAAGACGATCGTATAACGAAACAAATGGTATTGAATTAGAGGCAAATCGAAATCGTTGTTGGTAAAAGTAATGTCTTCAAACAACGGAATTGCATCATAACTTGTGTAGCCAAACAATCCCAACGTTTCAAATCCGAGGTTCAAATCCGATACTGAAAATGATTTTGAAAATTGATTTAATTCGGTTGCAATTTCAATTTCTGAAGTTGGTTTTACAACAGTTTTTTTATCAGGAAAAGTGATTGTGGTTTGATTTGCATCAGCAATAAAGGATGCAATTGGATCCAAACAAATGTAAGAATAGCTGTTTTCTTTGCTTTTATAATCTGAGCTTTCCAAGAGAAAACTATTGGAAAACTGATCGCGAATTTTTAAATACAAACCAACTGGTGTATGCGTATCACTCAGGGTTTTGATCACTTTGGTTTGAAAATTATGTAACATGATAATTGATTTTAGAGAAAATTTAGACATAAAAAAAACCCACTTGGAAAAGTGGGTTTAACGATATTGTAGAAAAGTACAAACAGCAGTTACCAACCAATTCCAAAAACGGAGTTAGTCATGTGCCACCAATTTGTATTTTGTATCTTGTTCATCATAATTGGTACAAACGTATTGAATTATTTTGTTGCAATTGCATTATTTTTTAAATTTTAACATTTGTTCTATGAAATTATTTTTTCATACGACGTGATAATTCTTGTTCTATATCGTTTAATTTCAGATTTTTAGCTTGCAATAAAATGAGATAGTGAAACAACAAATCGGCGGCTTCACCAATAAACAAATCTTGATTATCATCTTTAGCTTCAATAACTAATTCAACTGCTTCTTCACCAACTTTTTGGGCTATTTTGTTGATGCCTTTTTGATAAAGTGAGGCAACATACGATTCTGAACTTGGGTTTGCAATGCGATTTTCAATGACGTTTTCTAATTCGTTAAGAAAAGAAATTTGAGGTTCTGTTGCAAAACAAGAAGTCGTTCCGTTGTGGCACGTTGGTCCGTTTGGAATGACTTGAATCAGCAATGCATCTTGATCGCAATCTTCTTTTATGGAAACTACCTTTAGAAAATTTCCGGAAGTTTCACCTTTGGTCCACAACCTATTTTTACTTCTACTAAAAAAAGTCACAACATTTTCAGTTTGTGTTTTTTGCAACGCTTCTTCGTTCATGTAACCCAACATCAACACTTGTTGCGTTTCGTTATTTTGGATAATTACTGGAATTAATCCGTTGTTTTTTGAGAAATCTACATTCATCTGATGGGAATATTTTGAGTTTTTAAAACGTTTTTTAATTCGGAAATCGGCACTTCCTTAAAGTGGAAAATACTGGCTGCTAATCCGGCGCTGACTTCAGTTTTGGTAAATAAATCTATAAAATGCTGCGAATTTCCTGCGCCACCAGAAGCGATAACTGGAATTGAAACCACTTTACTAATTTCATTTGTAATTTCTAATGCAAATCCATCTTTGGAACCATCGTTATTCATTGAAGTTATCAGTAATTCTCCAGCACCTAATTCTTTCACTTTTTTCGCCCAATCAATAGCTAAAATTCCTGTGGATTTTGTTCCGCCTTTTATGAAAACGTACCAATCATTATCTAATTTTTTGATGTCGATGGCAACCACTAAACTCTGACTTCCAAAAGCATCTGAAATTTGCGTAATCAATTCCGGATTCAAAACTGCTGCCGAATTGATACTCACTTTATCCGCGCCAGATTGCAATAATAATCGCGCATCTTCAACCGATTGAATTCCACCGCCAACTGTGAATGGAATGTTGATTTCCTTTGACAATTGCGTTACCATTTCGGCTAATGTTTTTCGCTTTTCCAATGTTGCAGAAATATCTAAAAACACCAATTCGTCTGCTCCATTTTTAGAATAAAACGAAGCCAATTCCACTGGATTTCCAGCATCTTTTAATTCCAAAAATTGAACGCCTTTTACCACGCGTCCATCTTTAATATCCAAACACGGAATGATTCTTTTCTTTAACATAATTCACGTAGATTTTCGATTTTTATTGTGCCTTCATATAATGCTTTTCCGATGATGGCACCTTCGCAACCTATAGTTTTTAAAAGTTCTAAATCGGAAATAGTTGTAACGCCACCACTTGCAATTAAATTTACTTTTGTTTTTTCTAAAATATTAGAATACAATTCATTAGAAGTTCCTTGAAGCATCCCATCTTTTGAAATATCGGTACAAATTACAGTGGATATTCCTTTTGAAACATAATCAGAAATGTAATCTACAACATCCAATTCAGAAGTTTCTAACCAACCATGCGTGGCAATTTTTCGGTTCAAACAATCGGCACCTAAAATGATTTTTTCACTTCCAAATTCAGTCAACCAATCTAAAAATTCGGTTGGTTTTTTTGCAGCAATACTTCCGCCTGTAATTTGGTTGGCTCCATTTTCAAAGGCGATTTCTAAATCATCTCGTTGCTTCAATCCGCCACCAAAATCGATTTTCAAATTAGTTTTTGTTGCAATTTGATACAATACTTTGTGGTTTACAATTTGGTTCGATTTTGCTCCATCCAAATCCACTAAATGCAAATGTTGGATTCCGTTGTCTTCAAAATATTTGGCAACTTCCAATGGATTTTCGTTATATATTTTTTGCGTGGCATAATCGCCTTTGGTTAATCGGACGCATTTTCCGTTGATGATGTCTATTGCTGGAATGATTCTCAAAATTTCAAAAAATTTAATAAAAGTTGCTCGCCTACATTCGATGATTTTTCAGGATGAAATTGTGTGGCATAGAAATTATCCTTTTGCATCGAAGCACTAAACGGAACGATATAATCGCAAACCGCAGTGGTTTCTTTACCAATTTGGGCATAATAACTGTGTACAAAATAGAAATCTTCGTCAGCTGAAATTCCGTTATACAATTCAGAATTTAACTCTGAAATGTTATTCCAACCCATGTGTGGCACTTTCAATTTGGGTTCGAATTTCTTTACTTTTGCATCGAAAATTCCTAAACATTCTGTGTTTCCTTCTTCCGAAAATTGGCACATTAATTGTTGACCGAGGCAAATTCCTAAAACCGGTTGTGTCAAGTTTTTGATTACTTCATCTAAACCTTTTTCTTTGAGATAATTCATCGCCGAACTAGCTTCGCCAACACCTGGAAAAATTACTTTTTCGGCTTGTTTCAAAATCGTTTCATCATCGGTTACGATGCAAGAATAACCCAATCGTTCGACCGCGTTTTTAACCGAAGTAATGTTGCCAGCGTTGTATTTTACTATTGCTATCATAGGATTCCTTTTGTGCTTGGGATGCCGTTTGTTCCGTCTTTTTGTACCGCCATTTTAATCGCTTTTGCAAATGCTTTGAAAATCGATTCAATTTTGTGGTGTTCGTTTTCGCCTTCGCTTTTGATGTTTAAATTGCATTTGGCACCATCGCAAAACGATTTGAAAAAGTGTGAAAACATTTCGGTTGGCATTTCTCCGATTTTTTCTCTGCTGAATTTGGCATCCCAAACCAACCACGAACGACCGCCAAAATCTAATGCAACTTGCGACAAACAATCGTCCATTGGCAATAAAAAACCGTAACGAGTAATGCCTTTTTTAGAACCCAAAACTTGCGAAAAAACATCTCCCAAAGCAATTCCGACATCTTCGATTGTGTGGTGTTCATCCACATACAAATCACCTTTGACATTGATGTTCAAATCGATGTTTCCGTGTTTGGCAATTTGGTCTAACATGTGATCAAAAAATCCTAAACCAGTGCTGACGTTGCTTTTTCCGCTTCCATCCAAATTAATTTCGATTGAAATTTCGGTTTCTTTTGTCTTGCGGATTAGTTTTCCAACTCGAGGTTGTTGTTTTAGAAATTGATAAATGGTTTCCCAAGAAGTTGTTGATAAAGTAGCTCGTTCATTGGCTGTAGCCGAAATAAAAATCGCCTGACTTCCTAAATTTTCTGCGAGTTGAATATCAGTAATTCGATCGCCAATTACGAACGAATTTTTCAAATCGTAATTGCCTTTGATGTACTGCTGTAATAAAGCGGTTCCGGGTTTTCTTGTTGGCAAATTTTGCTCTGGAAACGAAACGTCAATAATAACATCCGAAAATTGAATTCCTTCGTTCTCAAACGCTTTCATCATTTTGTTTTGTGCAAGCCAAAAGGTATTTTCAGGAAACGAATTAGTTCCCATTCCGTCTTGATTGGTTACCATAACTAACTCGTAATCGAGTTCTTTAGCGATGCGTGATAAGTACTGAAAAACCTGAGGATAAAACTCCAATTTCTCCAAACTATCAACCTGAAAATCGATTGGTGGCTCGATGATTAATGTGCCGTCTCTATCTATAAATAATACTTTTTTCATACGGTTATTAGTTGTAAAGCATATAATAATTGTTGGTTTTCTCTAGGTGTTCCAATGGTAATCCGGATGGTGTTTTCAACTACTGAACTTCGGTTGCGTGTAATAATTTGTTGTTCGATTAAACTGTTGTAAATGGCTGTCGCGTTTTCCATTTCGACTAATAAAAAATTGGCTTCTGATGGATAAATTTTAGTCACAAAATCCAATGCTAGAAGTGATTGTTTTAACAACTCACGTTCCGATTTTATCAGTTGAACATTCGATTTAAAATCGTCTTCATATGCTAGCGATTGTACCGCAGCTTCTTGATTCAATTGACTCACATTATAAGGTGGTTTTACTTTATTCATCACTGAAATTATTGTTTCATTTGCATAAGCAATTCCTATTCGAACTGCTGCCAAACCTCGTGCTTTACTGAAGGTTTGTGAAACAATTAAATTTGGAAATTGTTTGATCTTAGAAACCAAAGAAGGTTCTTCACTAAAGTCAATATACGCTTCGTCTAAAAACACAATTCCTTTGAAATTTTCAATGATATATTCTAAATTTTCTAAAGAATTTCCTGTCGGATTGTTAGGCGAACACAAGTACAATATTTTGGCATTTTGTGCTAAAATCGCTTTGGTATTCAACTGAAAATCTTCGGTTAATGGAATCGAAATTATCTCTAAATTATTGATGTTCGCATAAACTTCATACATTCCATATGTTGGCGGACAAATGATGATTTGGTCTTCCTTCGGTTCGCAAAAAATACGTTGGACCAAATCAATGATTTCGTCGCTTCCATTTCCGATAAGGATGTTTTCAATTCCGACTTTTTTCTGACTACTCAAAATTTGTTTCAAGCGCCATTGATATGGATCAGGATAACGATTTAATTTACCAAACGGATTTTCATTGGCATCCAAAAAGATACCTTGATTGCTTTTGTACTCGTCGCGCGCACTCGAATAAGGCGTAAGCGAGAGAATATTTTTTCGAATTAAATTAGTGATATTATCCATTTTGTAATTTTTTTAATCGGATGGAAACGGCGTTTTTGTGTGCGTCTAATTGTTCGGCTGCTGCCATAATTTCTATTGTTGGTCCAAGATTTTGAATGCCTTGCGAAGTCAGTTTTTGAATTGTAATTTTCTTTACAAAACTGTCTAACGAAACGCCACTATAATTTTTGGCATAACCATTGGTTGGCAAGGTGTGATTTGTTCCGCTAGCGTAATCTCCAGCACTTTCGCAACTGTAATTTCCGATGAAAATTGAACCTGCATTTTCGATGTATTCAATTTTATCTTCAGCATTTTCAATAGCCAAAATCAAATGTTCTGGTGCGTAAAAATTACTAAATTCAATTGCTGTTTGAATGTTTTCAAATATCAAAGCTCGACTGTTTTCTAATGCTTTTTCTACCGTTGCTTGTCTTGGTAAAATGGCTTTCTGATTTTCGATTGCTTCACTAACTTTCGATACAATTTCTTCGGAATTAGTAACCAAAATTACTTGACTATCACCACCATGTTCAGCTTGTGAAAGTAAATCGGAAGCCACGAATTCTGGGTCGCAAGTTTCGTCAGCAATTACTAATAACTCACTTGGTCCAGCTGGCATATCGATAGCTAAGCCTAGTTGTTGCGCATATTGTTTGGCAGCAGTTACGTATTGATTTCCTGGTCCGAATATTTTAGAAACTTTCGGAATTTCATCGGTTCCAAAAGTCATTGCTGCAATGGCTTGAATGCCGCCAACTTTATACATTTGAGTTACACCTGTCAATTTAGCCGCATACAAAATAGCTGGATTGATGTTGCCGTTTTTGTCTGGTGGCGAACACAAAATAATATTCTTGCAACCTGCCAATTTTGCTGGAATAGCCAACATCAAAACCGTTGAAAAAAGTGGTGCCGTTCCGCCAGGAATATAAATTCCGATAGTATCGATGGCACGACTTTCTCTCCAACAAAAAACACCTGAAGCGGTTTCAATTTTTGTCGGAATTTCTTTTTGGGAACTGTGAAATTTCGAAATATTATCAGCTGCAACTTGAATGGCATTTTTTAATTCAGATGGAATTTGGGCAACTGCATTTTCAATTTCTGATGATGTTACCGTGAAATTCTCGATTGATACGCCATCAAAATAACTTGTGTATTTTTTTACAGCTTTGCTTCCGTTTTTTTGGATGTCATTAAAAACAGCTTTCACGGTTTCGTTTAAATCGGCAGTTGCAACAGTTTTGCGTTTTGCCAATTCGTTCCATTGTTCTGCATTTGGATTTATGTAAGTTTTCATGATTATTTTATTAAATTATCGAATCATTTTTTCTATTGGAATAATTAGAATTCCCTCGGCGCCGAGATTTTTGAGTTGTTCAATAATTTCCCAATAATCGTCTTCTTTTATAACCGAGTGCAAACTGCTCCAATCTTTATTTACTAGTGGTAAAATGGTTGGTGATTTCATTCCTGGTAACAAAGAACAAATACGTTCAATTGCAGAATTTGGTGCGTTTAGCAAAATATATTTGTTCTGTTTACCTTCACGAACGGCTTGCATTCTGAATAATAATTTATCTAAAATGGCTTGATTTTCTGGTGTTAGATTTGGATTTGAAATTAAAACCGCTTCACTTTTAGTTACTGTTGCTACTTCTTTCAATCCGTTCATTAAAAGTGTACTTCCGGTACTTACAATATCAAAAACGGCATCGGCAAGACCAATACTGGTAGCGATTTCAACACTTCCGCTAATTTCTTCAACAAAGACAGAAATGTTTTTTTTGGCAAAAAAATCAATTAGGATTTTAGGATAACTTGTTGCAATTCGTTTTCCTTCAAAATAATTTAAATCAGTGTAAACTTCATCTTTTGGGATTGCTAGTGACATTCTACAACCTGCAAAACCTAATTGTTGGATAATTTCGACTTCTTTGTCTTTTTCCCAAACTTCATTTTCGCCTAGAATTCCGATATCGGCAACGCCTTGTTCTACATATTGCGGAATATCATCGTCGCGTAAGAATAAAATTTCGATTGGAAAGTTTTGGGCAACAGCTTTCAGTTTTCGTTCGCCATTAGAAATTTTGATTCCACATTCTTCTAGAAGTTGGAGTGATTTTTCACTCAGACGACCACTTTTTTGAACCGCAATTTTTAAAGTACTCATTTTTTAATTTAGAATAAAATCTGAGTATATCACGAAGTGTATAAATACAAAAAACCCGTCTTGATATACTCAGACGGGTTTTTAATTATGTTATTTGATTAGCTACAATACATCATTAACTCGCCTGGTTGCAAGAATGATGATGATGTAATTGTGAAATAATCGTGTTCATTGTTTTATTTTGATGGGACAAAACTAGATATAACTTTTGGATTGAAAACTATATTTTATAAAATTTAACATTTGTAGAAGTATGTCCTATTAGAATAATCTTCCAAATAATGCTCTAATGAAAAGACCTTTTGGGCATTTCCAAATTACTTGTAAATCTTCCCAAAACGTAGTTTCTTCATCTAGAAATTTGAATATTAATGTTGGATTTCCTTTTTTGAAAAGCGATGAAAATACTTTTGAACCTAGCTCATTATTTTTAAACAAGACATCAATAAATAGCAAATCATAAATCCAAAATTTATCCATTTTATGGAATTTGGTAAAATCAGATTCAGAAGTTAGGAAGTTGACTAGCGTTTTTGATTTTTTTGTTACATTTTTAAACGTAAATCCAGTGCTGGCTTTTGTCCAACCGCCAATCGAACCAATATTTATGATGTTTTTAGTGTTGTTTTTCCAAAATTTATAACTTGACATCGGGATATTTCCCTGTTCTTTTTCGACAATTTCGTACTCTGTAATTCCTAATTTTTGGATGTAAATTTGAATTTCGTTTTCGTATTCTTCTTTCGATAATAAATCTTTTGAAAACAAGGTATATTCTAATAAAGCTTCGGTTGAAGATGTTGGAAGAACGTACATAAATCGGGTATTTTCTCTTTGTTCGACAGAAAAATCCATAAAAGTTGCCACATCTGTATTGAAAACTGCTTCTTTCGATTTTATAAACCAGCCAATAAAATGCTGTTGTAATAGAGGATATTTCGATTGACTTTTTACAAGATTTGGATTGTAAATCGAATTGAAAATTTTATTGCAAGTATAATTTTGATTTTCTGTTTTTACGATGCAGTGATTTCCTAATTCTTCAAAATCAAGTACTTTTTGATTTGCAAAATGTATATTATCTTGTTTAGAAATTAAATCGAAAACGAAATTGTAAAAATCTAATCCGCGAATCATTTTGTAACGATAGTGTTGCAGCTCTAGATTTCTCTTAAAATGCTCGTCTGCATAAAGTGCAATAGGCCATTCTTTAGAAATTATTTTGTTAAAAAGAGCACTATCGTCCCAAAAACACCAAGTTCTATCGTTAGATTTTTTTGGATTTTCATCTAATAATAAAATGGTTTTATCTTTAAATTTTCCAGACAAAATCATTTTATAAACGGTCATCAAAGCCGATAATCCTGAACCTGTGAAAATGTAATGGTAGTGTTGCATTTATATTCGAAATGAAAAACCAAAAGCAAAATAGTTTTTGGGAGCATTTTTTGAAATTCCAATGCCTGATGACAAATCTAACATAAAATTATGGTTTATCAAATAAGTAATTCCGCCATCTATACTGTGATTTGACTTTTCTTTTTGTGGTATAAAACCAAAAATTTCAATATAACTGCCCAATTTATCTGAAATAGAATATCCAATTGCATTGGTGTAAATAAAAGTTGGCTCAGCAGAAAACCCATCCCATTCTGCTCCAAGATTATAACTGAATGACATTTTATTAGATATAGTATGTTGCATTACAAATCGAAATTCAGGTGCAAAAAATTCTGTTTTAAATTCTTTCGAAGCTGCATTTGGTAACGAAATATGTCCTATAAAAGACGTCTTAGGAATGATGCCTTTTTCTTCGGCCAATTTTACTTTGAAACCAACGTAAACCGGTGTAAATCCTTTGAGTTTTTTGTTATTAATTTCTTCGGATAAAAATTCGGTTATTAATCGTAATTCAAAATTATCATTTACACCATATTTCCAAAGAGTTGAAGGCAAACCTAATGATTTACTAAGAGCATCATTTTTCTGAAAAGTAAATCCGGTTTCTACTTGAAACATTCCTTTTGGTACGAGTGCAGGAGTTTCCGTTTGATCGGGTCTATCCGCTTGAATTGGTTCTGTCGTTTGAGAATAAATTGAAGTTGAGATGAGTAGAAATAACAACAAAATTTTGTTTTTCATAAATTAATTTTTAGACAAAACTAAAAAATATTTTAAAACAAATTGAAAATAGTATTATATTTGTCAAAATATTGATTCAAAATGACCATATCAGAAGAAAATTATATTAAGGTAATTTACCATTTATCATTAGTTTCTCCGAAAGGAGTTAACACTAATGCCATTGCAGGAATGTTAGATACAAAAGCCTCGTCGGTAACTGATATGTTAAAGAAATTAGCCGAAAAAGAATTGGTTTCTTATCAAAAGTACCAAGGTGTAACATTGACTGATAAAGGTTTTCATTCGGCAAAAATGATTGTAAGAAAGCATCGTTTGTGGGAAGTTTTTTTGGTAGATAAACTTAATTTTTCTTGGGATGAGGTTCACGAAATCGCAGAAGAATTAGAACATATAAAATCGGAAAATTTGATAAATAAATTAGATGCATTTTTAGATTTTCCATCGTTTGACCCACATGGAGATCCAATTCCAAATGCTGACGGAGAGATTAAAAAAATAAACAAATTATTATTATCTGAAACTGAATTAAACAAAGAATATCAATGTGTTGGAGTTAAAGATTCTTCGTCAGAATTTTTACAGTATTTAGATAAGCAAAAAATTGCATTAGGTTCAAAAATCACTGTTAAAGAGAAAGAAAGTTTTGATGATACTTTACTAGTTCAGATTGATTCAAGACAATTAACGATATCAAATAAAATTGCTAATAATTTATATGTAAAATAATATGTTTCAAACAATTTTAGATTATTTCGAGAGTATTGACCCTATTTTAGCAGCTTTGTATGCCACATTATTTACTTGGTTTCTAACTGCATTTGGAGCCTCATTTGTGTTCTTTTTTAAGAATATGAATCGAGTAGTTCTCGATGGAATGCTTGGTTTTACTGGAGGTGTTATGATAGCGGCAAGTTTTTGGAGTTTGCTTGCACCTGCAATTGAAATGAGTAAAGGTGAAGGTTTTATTAAAGTAATTCCTGCTGCAGTTGGATTTGGATTGGGTGCACTTTTTATTTTTGGTTTAGACAAACTTCTTCCTCATTTACATATTAATTTTCAAGAAACTGAAGGTGTAAAATCACCTTGGCAACGTACTACTTTGTTGGTTTTAGCCATTACATTACACAACATTCCTGAAGGTTTAGCCGTTGGAGTTTTATTTGGCGGAGTTGCAGCTGGAATTCCTGAAGCATCAATTGCCGGAGCAGTAACGTTGGCAATTGGAATTGGAATTCAGAATTTCCCAGAAGGAATTGCTGTTTCAATGCCGTTACGCAGAATGGGAATGAGCCGTTGGAAAAGTTTCATGTACGGACAATCATCTGCTTTAGTAGAACCAGTTGCAGGGGTTTTAGGAGCCGTTGCAGTTACTTTTTTTACACCGCTTTTGCCTTATGCATTAGCATTTGCAGCTGGAGCGATGATATTTGTAGTTGTTGAAGAAGTAATTCCAGAAACGCAACAGGATAAGAATACAGATATTGCTACTTTAGGATTAATTGGCGGATTTATTGTAATGATGACTTTGGATGTTGCCTTAGGATAAAATATGATATATTTGAACTATGAAAAAAATAGTATTACTTTCATTTTTACTTTTCAGTTTTTCTCTCTTTTCACAGAAAATAGAGAAAATAACACCAAAAAAATGCATTCCAAAAAAAGGATATTATTTAAAATTGAAAAGTGTTTTTGACGATTCTCGTTGTCCAGAAGGCGTGACTTGTGTATGGGCTGGAGAAGTTTCGGTAATAATTGAAGTTTACAAAGACAAACAATTGATTGAAGAAAAAAGATTGACACTGAACTCAAAAAATAAAGAGGAAAATATAAAATGGTTGGTGAACTATTTACCTGAAAGTTCTAAAAATATAAAATGGATTACCGTTTTACCATACCCAAAAGAAGGTATTGTTGTAAAACCAAAAAAGCAATTTGTATCTATTACTTATAATGATTAACTGCATCCACAATCATCATTACCACAATTTTTCTTAGGCTTTTTTTTACCAAAAAATTTTTGATATAAAAAAAACAGAGCAACAGCCAAAGCAATATAGGTTAGGATTTCTTGTACCATTATTTCAAAAATTGATAAGCAATTAAAGCTGTTACATAAGCAAATCCACTCATGAAAACCAATTGAATTATTGGCCATTTCCAAGAATTAGTTTCTTTTTTTACAATAGCTAAAGTACTAACACATTGCATTGCAAAAGCATAAAAAAGAAGTAATGAAATTCCTGTGGCAAAGTTGAAAATTTTTGTTCCATCAGGATTAATTTCGGCTTCCATTCTGTTTTTTATGGTAGCTTCTTCATCGCTATGACTCCCTACGCTATAGATTGTAGCAAGCGTTCCAACAAAAACTTCACGTGCAGCAAAAGAACTTACTACAGCAATCCCAATTTTCCAATCGTATCCTAATGGTTTTATTACAGGCTCAATAGATTTACCAATGTATCCAATATAGGAATGTTCCAATTTATATTCGGAAACTCTATCAGGAATTACAGATGGATTTATTGGTGTCGGACTCGAATAAACTTCTTGTTCTACTATTTTTTGAGCATTTTTAAAATCTTTATCTGGTCCATGCGAACCCAAAAACCACAAAATAATTGATAAGGCTAAAATGATTTTTCCAGCTCCAAAAACAAATGCTTTAGTTTTTTCTAAAACATTTATGGCTACGTTCTTAAATAAAGGAATTTTATAACTAGGCATTTCAACCACAAAGTAAGATTTGGAACTTATTTTCAGAATTTTATTCAAAATATAGGCTGAAAAAACGGCAACAACAAATCCCAAAAGATACAAAACCATTAAAGTTAAACCTTGTAAACTTATAAATCCTAAAACGCGTTCTTCAGGAATTATTAAAGCTATAAGAATAGCATAAACAGGCAATCTTGCTGAACAAGTTATGAAAGGTGTAACTAAAATTGTGATTAATCTCTCTTTCCAATTTTCAATATTTCTTGCACCCATGATTGCTGGAATTGCACAAGCGGTTCCCGAAATTAATGGTACAACACTTTTTCCAGAAAGTCCATATCGGCGCATTAATTTATCCATTAAAAAAACTACACGACTCATGTAACCACTTTCTTCTAAAACAGAAATAAACAGAAATAGAAAGGCAATTTGTGGAATAAATATTAAGATTCCGCCAATTCCTGGAATTATTCCTTCGCTTATTAAATCTGTAAATTCACCTGCAGGAAGATGGGTTTTTGCATAAGAAGCCAAATTGGCAAATGTACTATCAATAAAATCCATTGGAATACTCGACCAATCAAAGATGGATTGAAAGATTCCAAACAAGATAAAGAAGAAAATTAGGTAACCAAAAATTTTGTGAGTTAAAACTCTATCTAATTTTGTTCTAATATCTGATGCTTTTGAATTATCAATCGTTTGACCAATTTTTAAAGTATCATTGATGAATTGATAGCGTTTTATGGTTTCTTTTTGTTGCAGTCGTTTCAAATCGGCATGCGATTTTGTAAACGAACTTTTCATTTCGTTTCGCTCTAAATTCAAGAAATTTACATCTTGGGTGATGACCAACCAAAGTTTGTAAACTAACTGATTTGGGAATGCTTTTCTTAATTTGTCAAAATATTCAACATCAATACTTGAAGCATTTAAACAAGGCTCAGTTGAAAGTGATTTATAATTAAGAATTAAATCTTTGATTTTATCGATACCCAAATTTTTTCTTGAACTTACAAGAGCAATTTTAGTTTTTAATTCTTGTTCTAAATGAGGAATATCTAATTCAATTCCTTTTAATTTCATTCGATCACTCATGTTGATGACCAAAATCGTTGGAATTTCTAAATCTTTAATTTGAGTAAAAAGAAGTAAATTTCTTTTTAGATTTTCAACCTCAGTAACTACTACAACTACATCTGGAAAATTTTCGTCTTTCTTGTTCATTAATAATTCAATGACAACATTCTCGTCAATTGAACTAGCATTTAAACTATAGGTTCCAGGCAAATCTAAAATAGTAGCTTTTACATTGTCTGAAAGTTTACAAGTTCCGATTTTCTTTTCGACAGTAATTCCAGGATAATTCCCAACCTGTTGGTGCAAGCCAGTTAGCTGATTAAAAACAGATGTTTTACCAGTGTTTGGATTACCAATTAGCGCTACTTTAATATTTTCTTGTGCCATTAATTTTTAGATTCAATGACCACATTAATTTCTTTTGCAGTTTCCAATCTAATAGCCACATGAGAGTCATTGACATTAAAATAAAGCGGACAACCAAAAGGCGCAATTTGAATTAACTCAACGGTATTGCCTGGAAGACAGCCCATTTCTAGGAGTTTCAATGGAATTTCATCGATATTAAAATCGGATATAATTCCTTTTTGACCAATTTTAAGATGAGCAATTGTGGTTTCCAAAGCTTTATTTAGATTGAATTAAAATACAAAAATAAGAATTTGAAACTTAAAAAACATGATTATTGTCAAGTTTAAGATTTTATTTAACCTTGTTTTCGATATAATTATGAGTTAAGTTTCAATTTAACTACTTTTCTTCATCACAAAGTATGGAGATGTCTTGCAAAAGTTGTTTTACATTTTTAATTCCGGGCTCTGTTGGTCCGTCAAGATTGGTTCCGTCATAAAATCCGCGTACTCTTCTTTTTGAATCAACTAAAACAAAATTTTCGGTATGCACCATATCATACATTTCCTCTGGTTTTCCAGTTTTTACAGCCAAATACGATTTTCTTGCAATGTAATAGATGTCTTTTTTATCTCCAGTAACTAAGTTCCATTTGCTATCAATCACACCTTTTTCTAAAGCATATTTTTTCAAAACAGGAACACTATCAATATCTGGTGTAACCGAATGTGACAAGAGCATCACTTTAGGATTATTTTTAATTTGATTTTGTAACCAAACCATATTATTGGTCATTTTTGGGCAAATTGTTGGACAGGTTGTAAAGAAAAAATCGGCAACATAAATTTTTCCTTCATAATCTTTCTGGGTAACAACTTTGCCGTTTTGATTGGTAAATTTAAAATCAGCAATTTCGTGATCTAAGGCAACATATTGTATTGTAGAATCAACTAATTCAGGATTAACATCACTTGGATTGAATATAGGAAGTTTAGGTTTAGGTTTTAAAACAGAGTAAAAAGCACTAATGGTAACAATCGAAAAAATAACAAAAAAACCAATGAATATTCTATATTGTTTTAATTTGGAAAGCATATGTTTTTTTTTGCAAAATTACGAAACAACTTTTGTTTACACAGATTATCGTTAATTATTGTACTTGTGATTAAGTGATTTTTAACATTTGATTAATGAAAAAATGAATAGATTTGTGGAAACAATCAAATTAAATATGAAAAATACAATTAAATATGGTTTTGTTGTAGCAGGTTTGTTTGCACTAAATCAAATTAATGCACAACAAAAAAATCCAGGAATCAATCTTGATTTAATGGATAAGTCAGTAAAACCAGGTGATGATTTTTTTAGATATGTAAATGGAACATGGTTTGATAAAACAGAAATTCCTGCTGATAGAACTCGTTGGGGAAGCTTTGATGAATTACGTCAAAATACTGATAAAGATGCTTTGGCAATTCTAAAAGATGCTGCTTCAAAAAAGTTAGATCCAAAATCAGATCAAGCAAAAGCGGTTAATGTTTATAAAACTTATATGGATACTATTTCAAGAAATAAACTTGGAATAAAACCAATAAAATCAACTTTAGCTAAAATTGATGCTGTAAAATCTATTGCCGATTTAAATAAGTTAATTATTGAAATGCAACCTCAAGGTGGATTAGGTTTTTATGGAATTGGAATTGGACCAGATGCAAAAAACAGTAACAAAAATGTTGTAAATATTGGTCTAGGAAGTTTGGGTTTACCAGACAGAGATTACTACGTTTCTGAAGATGCTGATTCTAAAGAAAAACGTGAAAAATATGTTGCTCACGTTGCAAGAATGCTTCAACTTATTGGTGATAAACCAGAAGTAGCTTTAGCTAATGCTAAAAAAGTTCTAGCTATTGAAATCGCTATGGCAACGCCAAGATTAGATAGAGTAGAACGAAGAGATAGAAGAAAGACTTACAATCCAATGTCGGTTGCTGATTTACAAAAATTAACGCCATCGGTAAATTGGGATAGCTATATTAAAGGTGTTGGAATTTCAAAATTGGATTCGGTTATTGTATCGCAACCAAAATATATGACGGCTCTTGAAACTATTTTCAAAGAAAATAAAGTTGACGAATGGAAAGCGTATTTACGTTGGTCATTACTTAATAAATCTTCAGATGTTTTAACTACCGATTTAGAAAAAGCAAATTGGGACTTTTATAGTAAAGCACTACAAGGAGCAAAAGCACAAAGACCAAGAGAAGAAAGAGCTTTGCAAG
>JAAFHW010000159.1 GCA_013298525.1 Flavobacteriia bacterium | reverse complement strand
GTCAAATTTTAAATGACAATCAAAAAAATAATGAAGCTAAAAAAGAAGATTTAAAAAATAAACTAACTTATTTCGCATTAATTGTTCATAATGCAATTCAAAATTCTAAAGAACAAAATAAAAATCTAAATAATCTCATACACGATTTAAAAGATCTCGAAATTGATTCTCGACCTCAATATATTGCTCCTTTAACAGATTTGAAAATTATAGTTAAAAAAATAAATGTAGAAAATTATCTTCTATCATTTTTAGAATATTATTCCAAAGGGAATAAAATTGAAAATGCTGGTAAATTCAAAACTATTATTGATAGCTGTGGAATGATTTACCAAATATTTTCTCAAAATGATAAATTTCTAAAAGACAAACTAAAACTTGAGACAGAAGGTAAAATTAAATTTTCCGCAATAGTAAGCGAATGTGCAGGACTTTTGGGGAAATGTTTACAGAAAATGCACGATGAAAAAAACTCACTATTTCCTGAGTTTATAAAAATTAATGAAAACATTAATAAAAAAATGAGTTCATACGGAGATGATTTTCTTCGTGGTCAAAATTATTTAGTTTTAAAACCTTGTTTGGAACTTTTAGATTCGTGGAATCAAAAAAATATTGTTTTTGATGAAGATTTAGGAAACCTATGGATTATATCAAAAGAAGGTAATGAATTATATAATAATATGTCAAGAAATAATAAATTACTTTTAAACCATTTAATTAAAAATTTTGAAACAGTGAACGATTTGCTTATTGATATTGAAAATTCTAGTAAGCAATTACGAAAAGACTTCCTATAAAGCCAGCTGGTAACAGCTGTTTGGCGCAATGGCGAAAAAAGTGCTAAATTCACGTTTATCTTTCGCAAGAAATATTATCTTTATCAGAAAATACGCAGTTCCGAAGTTCGCCACTGCGCCAAGCAGCAAAACGTTAGCGGAAACCTTCTGAAAAAATTGTGCAAATAGAAAACTTAGCAAATAGAATCGTAAAAATAGAAAATTATCAATCGACATTTATCGTTTTAAATGTTGATAGTCAGATGTTGCGTTTTGATTTTCTTGAAAAAATGGAATTTCGCTTAAATAAAGGAACTATTGGAAAATTAAGTTATTTTGAAAAGCATCCTTTATTAATTGATTATAATGAAAATTTTGTGGAAACTTTTATAAACTCAAAACCTAAAAATTCAGAACAATTTATAAAAGAAATAAAAATTGCAATTGACCAAAAAACGTTAGGTTGGAGAAATTGGAAAGATTATTTTGTCGATGGAAATTTCTTTACATATGAAAACTTTGTGAAGAACATAAATGATGGAAGTGGAAGATTATTAAAAGCTCCATTTTTAATAACTGAAAGTGTAATCAAAGTTTGTGAAAATCATAATGTAAAAACAAAATGTTTTAAAAGTGAATTGAAAACGGAAAATTATAAACTAATCATAATAGAAAATAATTTTATAATTGCTAAAGAATTCAAATTGAATTCAAAATCATAAAGGCATCCGCTAACACACGTTTTACGCTATTGCTAGGCTTGGTTTGTGTTTGAAAACTGTAGTGATTATTTTTTTCGTTTTTAAAAGGCATTTTTCTTCTAAAACTTTCAGTATATTTGTTAACGTCAGTGCGTGAATTACGCAACAGTCGTAAAGCGTGGGAACGATGGGAAAAATCGCCCTTCGGGACAATTTTTCCCATCGGGCTCCCGCTACGCGGGTGATGTGAAACAATCGTTGCTTTCGCACGACTGTCTCCCATCACCCGCTTTGCGAGATTTTTCTTCGAGAGCAAGCTCTCTCGAAAAACCTCGCAAAGCGGGAGCCCGTTGGCAGTAATACTTCCTCAACAAACTTAAATGGAATAATGAAAGAAATTGAATTGACTCAGGAGAATAAAATCACCTTAAAAAAATACATTAAGTTTGATCTTTTCCTCGTAATATTATTCTTCTCAGCTTTCGTTTTACTTATTGGAGTAATTCCTTTGATATTATTAATTTTCACAAAACCAACAGAAGGATTTTTAAAAAGAAGTTTATTGGTTATGTGCTTATTATTTATTCCGTTTCTTGGAGTTTTATGGAAAGTTTTTAAAATATATAGAGATGTCAGAAGTGGAAAGAAATTGAGGTTTGAAATTGAGAAGTATGAAATCAAGAATGATAAAAAATCAATGGTGTTAGTTGATATTAATACTCAAAAGAAGTTTGAAGTTGCTGAATATTTAATTCCATATATAGAAACTGAAAAACCAATTAGGATTGAAATAGCTAAGTTTAGTGAACAACTTTTATTCATCTCAAACGGAGAAGAAAATTATATTGAAAAGGCTGAAAAAACTTAGATTATAAAAGTACTACTGCCAACAGCCGTTTCTCGCAATTGCGAATTTTGTAGTAAATTCACGTTTACATTTCGCAAGAAATTTTATCTTTGATAGAAAATAATCGGTTCCGAAGCTCGCAACCTCGTCAAGCGCCGGAACGATGGGAAAAATCGCCCTTCGGGACAATTTTTCCCATCGGGCTCCCGCTACGCGGGTGATGTGAAACAATCGTTGCTTTCGCACGACTGTCTCCCATCACCCGCTTTGCGAGATTTTTCTTCGAGAGCAAGCTCTCTCGAAAAACCTCGCAAAGCGGGAGCCCGTTAGCAGAAATTGTTGAAAGACGTCGTGAAATCAAAAGATGCAATAAATTCAATTATTAGCTGTTTCAAAGAAAACATGATTTATTATGAAAAATTCAAAAACATATTCTACAAATACTACCAATACAGGTGCTAATGTTTGGAATTGTGGTCCATTTGCAATGCGTTTTCAAACAGGTTTTAATTGCGAATTTAGTTCCCCAACAGGCGTTGTTACTAAATCAATATACCAACAATATAATACATCAACTAACACTTATGTAGGAGTTAAAATACCAATACTTAGTCAAGACATTTATGTAAATAATGCACCAGTTTGTTTTGGCAGTTATGAACCTTTTACATCGGGTGATATCAAGTCACTAGACAATTTAGGATTGGGTATATACACACAACAACAGTTAGACGAGATTAAAGCATCAGATCCTAGACTTTATGAACAATTGCAAAATGGCCAGTACCACATTATTACAAAACAAACAGATTCTGGGTTTACAGACCAAAAAGTTATATATAAAGACTAGATTTATTAAATAAAAAAAGTACATTTATAAATTAAAACTTTATAAATGTACTTTTATTAAAAAATGTTTTATGAAATCGCCATTAACAACCT
>JAAFHW010000158.1 GCA_013298525.1 Flavobacteriia bacterium | reverse complement strand
CAAGAGTTTATAAAAACAACAAATGGGGTTATATTGATACTAACTTTAAAGAAATAATTCCTTGCATTTATGAAAGAGCCAACTTTTTTAGAGATGGATTATGTCTTTTATTGTTAAATGGAAAGATTGGCTTCGCTGACAAATCTGGAAAAATTGCAATTCCTTTCATCTATGAAATGGCCGAAAATTTTAAAAATGGCACCACTACAGTAACTTTAAAAGGAAAAACTTTTACCATAGACAAACAAGGAAATAAAATATAAAATACTTACACTATGCAAAAAATTCTAGCTTTTTTAAACAAGTATGCTTTTCATTTGAATCTAATAATCATTTTATTTTGGTTGTTTATTATTTATGATAATTACCAACAAATCCAACAAAACGATTCCTTTGAAGAACGAAAATTCTACTTTGTTGTTCCGGTATTATTTATTCTACTTTCAGTTTTTAATATGTATATGGCTAATAAACGTAGAAAACAAAACTAAGTAATTCGCAAGCCGTTTTCTACTTTTAAATCGGATGATAAAAGAACTACTTTATCCTCATTTACGGAACCTAAAACTAAACATTCACTCATGAATTTCCCAATTTGTTTCTTTGGGAAGTTCACAACTGCTATGATTTGTTTTCCAATTAATTCTTCTTTAGAATAACGTTTAGTAATTTGTGCCGACGATTTTTTTATTCCAATTTCTGAACCAAAATCTATCGTCAATTGATACGCAGGTTTTCTAGCTTCAGGAAAATCATTGGCTTCAAGAATTGTTCCTACTCGCATTTCTACTTTTTCAAAATCATTCCATGTTATTTCCATAATAAACAAATTTTAAAATAAAAAAGCACTCTTTTGAGTGCTTTGATACTATACTATTTAGTTGTTTCCGGAAACAACATAATTATAAATTTTTTCTCTTTGTTCATCAGAAATTTTTGCTTTTTTCTGCATATCTAAAAGAATTGGTTTCCATTGTTCAGCATTAAAATCATTTGTTTTATAAAGACTATGACATTTTGCACAATTGTTTTCGTATAAACTTTTTCCTTCAGCCAAGTCAGACGTAAGTTCTACTTTCTTTGGTTCAACAACAGGTGTGGTAGATTTTGAACCTCCACAAGAATAAAGTACAATTGCAAAAAGAGCAACTGCTAAAATTTTTGTTTTCATAATTATTGGTTTAGATAAAGTAAATATAAAAAAAATCCCAACAGAATATCTATCGGGATTGTTTTTTTACATTTAATTTACAATATTTACTTAACGTCCATTAATTCAACATCAAATACTAAAGTTGCATTTGGTGGAATAACACCTCCTGCACCGCTTGCTCCATATCCTAAATATGATGGAATCACAAAACGTGCTTTATCGCCAACTTCTAACAATTGAATTCCTTCATCCCAACCTTCAATAACATGACCTTTTCCTAATGGAAATTCAATTGGTTTTTTTCTTGGATAAGACGAATCAAATGTTTTACCATTTTCTAATTGACCTGTGTAATGAACAGAAACAGTTTTTCCTGCTTCCGCTTTTTTACCATTCCCTTTTTGGATGATTTTATATCGCAAACCACTTTCTGTTTTATCAAAACCAGCAGCTAATTTTTCCATTGCTTCTTCAGCTTGCTTTTTAGCTTCTTCTAATTTTCTCAATCTTGAACCTTCAAATGTTCTGAAAGCTTCAATAGCATTCCATTTTTCAGCCTCTTCTCCTACTCTAACTATTTCTAAAGATTCTATTAAATCACCTTGAGCTACAGCATCAACTACATCTTGACCGTCTACAACATGACCAAAAACTGTATGTTTGTTGTCTAACCAATTTGTTGGAACATGCGTGATAAAAAATTGAGAACCATTACTTGCAGGGCCCGAATTTGCCATAGATAAAACTCCAGGTTTGTCATGTTTTAATGAAGGATGAAATTCATCTTCAAAGCTATATCCAGGACCACCAGAACCAATTCCTTGTGGACAACCACCTTGAATCATAAAATCTGGAATTACTCTATGAAATTTTAATCCGTCATAATATGGTTTTCCCATTGGTTTTGCAGTATTTTCCAATTGACCTTGTGCCAACCCTACAAAATTACCAACTGTTCCTGGTGTTAAATCGTGTGTAAGTTTTACTAAAATTGAACCTTTAGAGGTATTGAATTTAGCATATATTCCGTTTTCCATTCTATTGTATTTTTATTTGAAGTGCAAAATTACAAAATTTTAATTGTTTCGATTTAAATAGTACATTTGATTTTAAAATATTTTGAAATGGAAAATAAATTGGATTATATAAACATAAACAAACAAACTTGGAACAATAAAACCGATGTTCATATTGCATCAGAATTCTATGATATGCAAGGATTTTTGGGTGGAAAATCTACTTTAAATTCAATTGAATTAGAATTACTTGGAGATATAATAGGAAAACGTATTTTACATTTACAATGTCATTTTGGTCAAGATACGATGACATTTTCGAGAATGGGTGCAAAAGCAACTGGTGTTGATTTGTCTGATAAAGCTGTTGAAAGAGCACGAGAATTTGTATCAAAATTGAATTTGGATACTACATTTGTATGCTGTGATATTTATGATGCTCCAAAGTTTATTGATGAAAAATTCGATATTGTTTTTACAAGTTATGGAACTATTGGATGGTTTCCTGATTTAGATAAATGGGCTAAAGTTATTTCACATTTTTTAAAACCTAATGGAAAATTTATAATGGCTGATTTTCATCCTGTTGTTTGGATGTTTGACAATGATTTTAAGGAAATTTTCTATAATTATTTCAATGTCGAGCCAATTATTGAAGACGAATTAGGAACTTATGCTGATAGATATTCCGATATTTCCGCACAAACGATGACTTGGAATCATCCAACTTCTGAATTACTAAATTCATTAATTGATAATGGTTTAGAGATTAATTGTTTCAATGAATATGATTATTCTCCTTATAATTGCTTCAATGGAACTGAAGAATTTGAACCTAATAAATTTAGGATAAAACATTTTGGAAATAAGATTCCAATGGTATATTCTATTTTAGCAAACAAGAAATAAAAAAGAACCGCTCAATTACTTGAACGGTTCCCAGGGTTTAAACAATTGTATATTAAATAATCTACAATTTAGTAATAATAAATTCAGATCTTCTGTTGGCTTGGTGTTGGTCTTCAGTACAGTTTGATTGGTTTGTTGGTTCACATCCACAATCGTTTACTAGTTGCGACTCACCATATCCTTTTCCTGTTAGTCTTGATTTGGCGATGCCTTTTTCTACTAACCAAGCTATAGTTGATTTAGCTCTTC
>JAAFHW010000157.1 GCA_013298525.1 Flavobacteriia bacterium | reverse complement strand
CATTATGAGATGGAATTCACCTTGGGGTGAAGGTTTTCCTGGTTGGCATCTTGAATGTACAGCAATGAGTACTAAATATCTTGGAGAACAATTTGATATTCATGGAGGTGGAATGGATTTGAAATTTCCGCATCACGAATGTGAAATTGCACAAGGAAAAGCTTGCAATGGAGTTTCACCAGTAAGACATTGGATGCATACAAACATGCTAACAATGAACGGTTTAAGAATGAGTAAATCTACTGGAAATTATATTCTTCCAATGGAACTGATTGAAGGTGGAAATAATTTTTTTGAAAAACCTTTTCACCCAAATGTAGTTCGTTTTTGCTTTTTACAAGCTCATTATAGAAGCGTTTTAGATATTTCTAACGATGCAATGGTAGCAAGTGAAAAAGGCTTCAGTAGATTGATGGAAGGTCTTCAACTTTTGAACGATATTCAAACAAGTCCTTCTTCTACTTTAGATATTTCCTCTTGGAGTCAAAGTTGTTATGATGCAATGAATGATGATTTTAATACACCAATTTTAATCGCTCAACTTTTTGAAGGAATCCGATTTGTAAATCTGCTAAATGATAAAAGAGAATCAATAACTTCATATGATTTAGAACTGCTAAAAAAGACTTTAGAGGAATTTACTTTCGAAGTTTTAGGTATTAGAAATGAAAAATCTTCTGGAAATAATGCAGAAAAATTAGAAGGTGTTGTCGAAATGCTAATTGAAATGCGAAATGAAGCAAGAGCTAATAAAAACTGGTCACTTTCAGATGAAATTAGAGATAAATTATTAGCACTTGGCATTCAACTAAAAGACGGAAAAGAAGGAACATCCTTTAGTGTTTAATCAAAATTCAAATGGTGAAAAAAATAATTATTTTTCCTCTTGTACTACTTATTCGGTTTTATCAAGAAGCAATATCACCATTCACTCCTTCAACTTGTCGATTTGAACCTACATGTTCCAGTTATTTTCTTGAAGCGTTAAAAGTTCATGGATTGATAAAAGGATCTTATTTAGGAATTAAACGAATTTTAAGTTGCCACCCATGGGGAAAAACTGGTTATGACCCTGTCCCTGAAAAAAAATGTACTCATAAATAACATAATTTTAGAATTAAGTAATTTTAAAATTACTATTTTTGATAAAATTCATATTAAAAAACACAAAAAATGATTTGGAATCCGTCAGAAGGAATACACATTGGCTCACTTAATTTGAGGTTTTACAGCTTAATGTTTGTAATTGCATTTGGATTAGGTTGGTACATCATGAAAAAGATTTTTATAAACGAAAAAGAATCTTTAGACAAATTGGACACTCTTTTCGTATGGACAGTTTTAGCTACTTTGTTTGGTGCTCGTTTAGGTCATGTGTTTTTTTATGATTGGGAATACTTTAGAAACCATCCTCTTGAAATATTATTACCTTTTAAATTTGAGCCAGAATTTCAATTTACAGGTTTTGCAGGATTAGCAAGCCATGGAGCTGCAATTGCAATAATTATTGTAATGTATTTTTACAGCAAAAAAGTAGTAAACAAACCTTTACTTTGGGTTCTAGATAGAGTTGTGATACCTGTTGCTTGTGGTGCTATTTTTGTAAGGTTAGGTAACTTCTTTAATTCTGAAATTGTTGGAAAAATAACTACCAATGAAACTTTTGGAATTAGATTTGTAAGAGATTACTTTTCACCTCAAGATGCCATGAATCAAACTCAGATTGCAAATCCAGATTTAGCATATGATGCCATTGTAAACAATCCCAAATTTGCAAATCTCTTAGCACAAGTTCCTTTAAAACATCCGGCACAACTTTATGAAGCTTTTGCCTATATTTTTGTATTTTTTATCTTATTGTTCTTGTACTGGAAAACAGATACTCCAAGGAAACATGGTTTAATTTTTGGAATTTTTCTAATTCTTTTATGGTCTGTTCGTTTTGTAGTAGAGTTTGTAAAAGAAAGTCAAGGTGGTTTTGAGAATTCACTTGGTTTATTTTCAACGGGACAATGGCTGAGTGTACCATTTATTCTTGTTGGATTGTATTATTTATTTATGGCAGAAGAACCGCTACCTGAAGATATTGATATTTAGAATTTTATACCATATAATAAAAAGAGAACTAAATTAGTTCTCTTTTTTTATACTATTAAAATAGTATTACTAATACCAAAATCACATAATTTGTTGCTATTTTAGCTCATCCGAAACTTAAATTTATCTACAAAATGAATTTTCAAAAAATTGCTAAATTGATAATTGAATTAAAAGATGCTGATTTAAAGTTTCGAGAGAAACTTATTAAAGAAAAAAAGCTATCTGAAGGTTACAACAATGAAATGGAAACTCTTCACATAAAAAATGCAGAAAAACTAAATGAAATTATTGACGAAATTGGTTTTCCAACCATTGAAAAAGTTGGAATTGAGGCTAGTGAATCGGCTTGGTTAATCATTCAACATTCTATAAGTAAACCTGAATTCATGAAAAAGTGTCTAAAACTATTAGAAAATGAAGCTATTGAAAACAAAGTTTATGAGAAGAATTTAGCAAGTTTAACGGATAGAATAAGTGTTCTAGAGGAAAAGCCTCAATTATACGGAACTCAATTCGATTGGGACAAAAATGGAGAGTTAAGTCCTAATGAATATGATGATCTTTTGAAAGTTAACCTCAGAAGATTAAAAATTGGACTCAATACTCTTGAAGAACAAACGAAAATCATAAGATTACAAGCAGAAAGCGAAAACCAAAGCATTCCAAAAAATCTTCATGAAAGAGAAAAAGAAATAATCCTTTGGAAAAGAAAAGTTGGTTGGATAAAATAAAAATGGCTTTTACAATGATAGAACTTAAACTTATTTGAGAACTAATACATTGAACCAAGACTAAATATCAAACTGTATTCAATAAAAAAAAGCTACCTTAAACAAGGTAGCTTTTATATTTATAAGCAATTCACTTATGAATGGTGACGCTCTTCTATTTCTTTAATATCTTTCTTATTCATTGAGTCAACTAAAACTGGTGTTGCAATAAATAAAGATGAATATGTTCCTACAACAATACCAACAAGCATTGCGAAGATAAATCCTCTAATAGACTCACCACCGAAAATAAACATGATTAACAATACTAAAATCATGGTTAAAGACGTATTCAATGTTCTTGATAATGTAGTATTAATAGAAGCATTTACTACTTCTTTGAAAGTACCTTTAACATTTCCAGCTAAGAACTCTCTAATTCTATCAAATACAATTACAGTATCGTTCATAGAATATCCAATAACAGTTAAGATTGCCGCAATGAAGTGCTGATCCATTTCCATGTGGAAAGGCATCACTTTGTATAATAATGA
>JAAFHW010000156.1 GCA_013298525.1 Flavobacteriia bacterium | reverse complement strand
AATTTAAATATCATATATGAAAAATAACAAATTACATTGGGTAAACGTTTTTGCAACAAAAAAAACAAATGAAGTAAGTTGGACACAAACATATCCTACAACTTCCATGAAGTATATTGAAAGTTTGCAACTTTCTAAAACTGCAAATATAATTGACATCGGCGGAGGGGATAGTAATTTAGTAGATGCTTTGTTAGAAAATGGATATAAAAATATTTGGGTTTTAGACATATCAGAATTTGCAATTGAAAGAGCTAAAAAACGTCTTGGTAAAAATGCAGATAAAGTGCATTGGATAGTTTCAGATATTACAGAATTTGAAACAAATATCAAATTTGATTTTTGGCACGATAGAGCTGTTTTTCATTTTTTAACCGAAAAAGAAAATATTGATAAATATGTAGCACTAGTCAATAAAAGCATAGCAGATAATGGCAACTTTCTATTAGGAACGTTTTCAGAAAACGGCCCACTAAAATGTAGTGGATTAGAAATAAAACAGTATAATGAAAGTATAATGAAAAAAACTTTTAAAGGTAGCTTTGAAGCTGTTGATTGTTTTACTGAAAATCATACTACGCCATTCAATACCATCCAAAATTTTCAGTTTTGCGGTTTCAAAAAAAATGAATCCAAAATTAAATAACATTGTAAAATATTTATGCTGTTAAGGATTTCACTCCTTTTAAAAAATATTTTCTTTATGATTTCAATCATAAAACCTAACCCCATTCTATTCAGACCTTTGAAGTATTATTTTAAATCTTAAACTATTATGAACAAATTATCAATTTTAGTACTACTATTGGCACTATTCAGCTCTTGCGGAGACAAGAAAAAAGACGGTCAGGATTTTTCTAAACCTACAACTGAAGATGTTGTCGCCACATCCGATCCTTCTTCTTACGACCCAAATAGAGGTGAAGGTAAATTTGACAAGGTTGATTTAGGTGCAACTCTTGATCAAGCAATGGCAACAGAAGGGCAAAAAGTTGCAGAAGTAAAATGTACTTCTTGTCACAAACAAACAGAAGAAAAATTAGTTGGTCCAGGATGGAAAGGTGTAACTTCCAGAAAAAAACCAGAATGGATTATGAATTTCATAACTAATCCTGACCCAATGATTGACAAAGATCCAGAAGTTCAAGCGCAATTGGAAATCTGTTTAGTGCGTATGCCTAACCAAGGATTAAAAGACGATGAAGCTAGAAGTATTTTAGAATACATGCGAAAAATCGACGGCGTAAAGTAAAACAAATCAAAAATCATTTTATCAGGTGAAAGTGATGAATTGATTTTAAAACTAAATATAATGAAAAATAAATTTGTAAAAGCAATTTTTGCTGTTGTTTTAGGAAGTGCTTTATTCACTTCTTGTAAGCCCAAAAATTCGGGTGATGCCGTAAGTGGTGATGCTGCTCAAAAAGCTTATGTGGCACCAGGTAAATACGATGAATTCTATAACTTCGTATCAGGTGGGTTTAGTGGTCAAGTTAGTGTTTATGGCCTGCCAAGCGGAAGATTATTCCGTGTAATTCCAGTATTTTCCGTTGATCCAGAAAGTGGTTATGGTTTTAATGAAGAAACTAAACCAATGTTAAACACTTCACATGGTTTTGTTCCTTGGGATGATCAACATCACACTGAATTATCTCAAACAAATGGAGAAGTTGATGGGCGTTGGCTCTTTGCTAATGCTAATAATACGCCTCGTATTGCTCGTTTGGATTTAAAAACGTTCAAAACAACTGAAATTATTGAGTTGCCAAATAGTGCGGGTAATCACTCATCACCTTTTATTACAGAAAACACAGAATATGTAGTTGCAGGAACTCGTTTTAGTGTTCCGCCAGACAATTCAAATGGTGATGTTCCAATTAATACTTACAAACAAAACTTTAAAGGTCATTTAAGCTTTGTAAAAGTAGGCAAAGAAGGTCAAATGGATTTGGCTTTTCAAATTCAATGTCCAGGTGTGAATTTTGACTTATCGCATGCAGGTAAAGGAAAATCTCACGGTTGGTTCTTCTTTTCATGCTACAATTCCGAACAAGCCAATACTTTGTTAGAAGTAAATGCTTCTCAAAAAGACAAAGATTTCATTATGGCTGTCAATTGGAAAAAAGCTGAAGAGTATATCAAAGCTGGAAAAGGAAAATTGACTTCAACGAAATATGCTCATAATGTATATGATGAAAAAACACATACTGCTAAATCTGAAATTATAACTCAAGTTCTTATTTTAGATTCCAAAGAACTAAAAGACATTTGCTACATGATTCCTTGTCCAAAATCACCTCATGGTTGTGATGTTGATCCAACTGGTGAATACATTGTTGGATCAGGAAAATTAGCCGCTTTAATTCCTGTATTTAGTTTTGATAAATTACAAAATGCTATCAAAAACAAACAATTTGAAGGTGATTATGATGGAATTCCTGTTGTAAAATATGAAGCTGCTCTTCATGGAGAAGTTCAAAAACCTGGTTTAGGACCATTACACACAGAATTTGACGGAAAAGGAAATGCTTATACAACTATGTTCGTTTCTTCTGAAGTTGTAAAATGGGATATAAAATCATTAAAAGTTTTAGATAGAGTTCCAACTTACTATTCTGTGGGTCACTTGTGTATTCCTGGTGGTGATTCTAAAAAGCCTTTCGGGAAATATTTAATTGCGTATAACAAAATTACAAAAGATAGATATTTACCAACAGGTCCAGAATTAGCTCAATCTGCTCAAATTTAAGACATTAGCGGTGATAAAATGCAACTCATTTTGGACTTTCCTACTATTGGAGAACCACATTATGCTCAAGCAGCTCCAGCCGACATAATTAGAAATAATGGTCAGCTTAAATTCTTTAAATTAGATGATAATAAACATCCATTTGTAACCAAAGGTGAAAAAGAATCAAAAGTGGTTCGTAATGGAAATAGAATTGATGTTTATATGACTTGTATTCGTTCTCATTTTGCTCCTGATAATATTGAAGGAATTAAATTAGGTGACGAAGTATATTTCCACATAACAAATCTTGAACAGGACTGGGATGTTCCTCACGGATTCGCTATAAAAGGCGCAAATAATGCGGAATTACTAATAATGCCGGGTGAAACTGCTACGTTAAAATGGACTCCAGATAGAATTGGAATTTCTCCATTCTATTGCACCGATTTCTGTAGCGCATTACACCAAGAAATGCAAGGATATATCCGAGTTTCTCCTGCAGGAAGTAGTGTGCCATTAACATTTAGTGTTGGTACAAATTTGCCTCCAGCTACTAAATAAAATTTATTGAAAAGTGATTAGTAATTAATGAATAGTTTAATGCTAATCATTAATTACTAGTCACTTTTCTTTTA
>JAAFHW010000155.1 GCA_013298525.1 Flavobacteriia bacterium | reverse complement strand
TCAGCTAATACTTTACGGTTTAATTCGATACCGTTTTTCTTAACTAATCCGATGAATTGAGAGTAACTCATTCCTTCCAATCTAGCTCCAGCGTTAATACGTTGAATCCATAAAGCACGGAAGTTTCTCTTGTTTTGTTTTCTATCGCGATAAGCGTAAACCATCGCTTTTTCAACTGCGTTTTTAGCAACAGTCCAAACGTTTTTACGACGACCAAAGAAACCTTTGGCTTGCTTCATTATCTTTTTTCTTCTTGCTCTTTTAGCAACTGAATTTACTGATCTTGGCATAATTTTCTTGTGTTTTTGTAGCAGGCGTCCTGAATTTAATCAAAGGAACTTTATAGCCATACTCCAAGGTTATTAAAATTGTTTTAACCTAAAGAATTATTCTTTAATTGACAAAAGTCGATTAGATAATTCTTAATTGTTGTTTAATGCTTTTTTCATCTACTTTAGCAACTAAAGCAGAGTGAGTTAAAGCTAATTTACGCTTCTTAGACTTTTTAGTCAAGATGTGGCTTTTGAAAGCGTGTTTTCTTTTAATTTTTCCAGAGCCAGTAACTTTAAAACGTTTCTTAGCACTAGATTTTGTTTTCATTTTAGGCATAATTTCCCTAATTTATTTAAATTTAACTTACTTACTTATTTTTAATATCAGAATAAATTCTGTTTACTTTTTCTTCTTCGGAGCAATATACATTATCATTCTCTTTCCTTCAAGAACAGGTAAAGCTTCTACTTTTCCGTGTTCTTCTAAGTCTTGAGCTAAACGTAATAATAATATTTGTCCTTGCTCTTTATAAATGATTGATCGTCCTTTGAAGAATACAAATGCTTTTAATTTTGAACCTTCTTTAAGGAATTTTTCAGCATTTTTTCTTTTGAACTCATAATCATGTTCGTCTGTTTGAGGACCAAAACGAATTTCCTTAACCACAATTTGCGTTGATTTTGCTTTAAGCTCTTTTTCACGCTTTTTTTGCATGTAAACAAACTTTTTATAGTCAATAATTTTACATACTGGTGGTTCAGCATTTGGAGAAATCTCTACCAAATCTAATTCTAATTCATCCGCAAGACGCATAGCATCTGCAGTTTTAAAAATACCTGGTTCTACATTGTCTCCAACAAGACGTACTTCAGGTACACGAATAAAATTATTTATTCTGTGTTCATCTTTTTTTTCTACTCGAGGTTGATAACCTCTGTTGTTTCTAATTGCTATGGCTTTATTATTTTAGTTAAACTTCAAATGTTTTTAATGTTTTGGCAATTTCTTCGTTCACAATTTTAGCAAATTCTTCAATTGTAACCGTGATATTACCTTTTCCTTCTTGACCGTGACGACGTACAGAAATGGTTCCGTTTTTTTCTTCTTCCTCACCAACTATCAGCATAAACGGCATTTTCTGAACCTCGGCATCTCTAATTTTCTTACCTATTGTCTCGTTGCGGTTGTCAATTAGGGCGCGAATTTCGTGATTTTCTAGCAATTCTAAAACTTTTTTCGCATAATTTTCATATTTCTCACTCAAAGACAAGATAATAGCTTGTTCTGGCATCAACCAAAGTGGGAAGTTTCCTGCGGTATGTTCTAGTAAAATTGCAATAAAACGCTCCATTGAACCAAATGGTGCACGGTGAATCATAACTGGACGGTGTAATTTATCATCTGCACCTTTATAAGTTAATTCAAAACGCTCTGGTAAGTTATAATCAACCTGAATTGTTCCAAGTTGCCAACTTCTTCCTAAAGCATCTTTTACCATAAAATCTAACTTAGGACCATAGAAAGCAGCTTCACCATATTCAACTACAGTATTCAAACCTTTATCAGCAGCAGCATTGATAATTGCATTTTCAGCTTTTTCCCAATTCTCATCGCTTCCAATATATTTATCTCTGTTTTCTTGATCGCGTAATGAAATCTGAGCAGTAAAGTTCTCAAAACCTAATGAACCAAATACATATAATACAAGGTCAATTACTTTTTTAAACTCACTATCCAATTGATCTGGTGTACAGAAAATATGTGCGTCATCTTGAGTAAATCCTCTTACACGAGTTAATCCATGCAATTCACCACTTTGTTCATATCTATAAACAGTTCCAAATTCAGCATAACGTTTTGGTAAATCTTTATACGACCATGGTTTTGTATTGTAAATTTCACAGTGATGAGGACAGTTCATAGGTTTCAATAAAAACTCTTCGCCTTCAGCAGGAGTTGTTATTGGTTGGAAACTATCAGCTCCATATTTAGCATAATGTCCAGAAGTAACATAAAGTTCTTTTTGACCAATATGTGGAGTAACAACTTGTTCGTAACCTGCTTTTTTCTGTGCTTTTTTCAAAAACTGCTCTAATCTATCTCTCAAAGCAGCTCCTTTTGGTAACCATAAAGGTAAACCTTGACCTACTTTTTGTGAAAAAGCAAATAAGTCTAATTCTTTCCCAAGTTTTCTGTGGTCACGTCTTTTTGCTTCCTCAAGTAATTCAAGATAGTCAGTTAAATCTTTTTGTTTAGGAAATGAAACTCCATAAACACGTGTCAACTGTTTGTTTTTTTCGTCACCACGCCAATAAGCACCAGCAACACTCATAATCTTCATGGCTTTAATAATTCCGGTATTCGGAATATGCCCACCACGACACAAATCAAAGAAATTAGAATGATCACAAAATGTAATCGTTCCGTCTTCTAAGTTAGAAATCAACTCCGTTTTATATTCATTATCTTTATAGGTAGCCAATGCTTCTGCTTTAGAAACAGCACGCATCTTAAATTCATGCTTCTCTCTAGAAATTTCTAAAACTCTATCTTCAATGGCTTTAAAGTCAGCATCAGTTATTTTGTTATCACCAAAATCAACATCGTAATAAAATCCATTATCAATAGCAGGTCCGAGAGTCAATTTAATACCATTGTATTTTTCCTCCAAAACTTGAGCCATAACATGTGATGTAGAATGCCAAAAAGCTTTTTTACCTTCTTTGTCATTCCATGTATATAATATAAGTGAACCATCGGTCGTTAATTCCGTAGAAGTTTCTATAGTTGTACCATTAAAAGCTGCCGAAATCACATTTCGCGCTAATCCTTCACTGATGCTTTTTGCAACATCCATTGGAGTTGTACCATTTGCAAACTCCTTAACCGAACCGTCAGGTAGAGTAATCTTTATCATTCCTTAAATTTTATGGACTGCAAATATAGGAGATTAACAAAACACATACAATATATATAGGTATAATATCTCAAAGTATTTTTCAGAAGCGAACCATCAGCGCATTTTTGTAATCCATATTCCTGCTTTTTGCGTTACAAGGTAACTGCTTCAATCAGGGCTAGGTTGTATTTGTATCGAATAGATGTAGTGTT
>JAAFHW010000154.1:2425-3464 GCA_013298525.1 Flavobacteriia bacterium | reverse complement strand
AGTGATTGGAAATTATCCATTTGTAGACAAATCTAGAATTGGAATATTTGGGTGGTCGTATGGCGGGTTTATGTCTAGTAATTGCTTGTTCAAAGGAGCTGATGTTTTCAAAATGGCAATTGCGGTTGCACCCGTAACCAATTGGAGGTTTTATGACAGCATTTATACCGAACGCTATATGCAAACGCCACAAGAAAATGCTGGTGGATATGATTTAAATTCTCCAATAAATTATGTGGATAAATTGAAAGGCAACTTTTTATTAGTACACGGAACTGCTGATGACAACGTTCATTTTCAGAATTCTATGCAAATGATTGAGGCATTAGTACAAGCCAATAAACAATTTGACTGGGCGGTTTATCCAGACAAAAATCACGGAATTTATGGCGGAAAAACAAGAATTCAATTGTATAATAAAATGACGAATTTTATAAAAGACAAGTTATAAATAATGAACCAACATCAATTTTATTTAATAACCGAACTATTAATTTCGTTCATTGGTGGATTTTTACTACTCGCTATTTGGTTGGTTGTTCAGAATAAATTCAAACAAAAATTAACTTCCGAAATCGCTATAAAACGATTTGATAAAGGATTGTTATTTATTAGTTTTTCGGTATTTGTTTGGGCTTTATCATCTTTATTGATTCTTGTTTTTAATACATTTAATGACAACAATTGGTTTATTTTAATAAGCCAAAATATGTTTTCAATTCTCAATTCGTTGTTTTTGATATTAGCATTATACTATTTTGATAATTCACCAAAATATCTTTATAACAATAAAAAAAGCACTAAAAGAATTTTGATTTTCTTTATTGGACTATCCTTAATTTCATTGTTAATTGCCTTGTTTTTTGGAGAAACAATAAACACTTACGGCATTCGTTTTAACACCATTCCCGATTTAATTTTGTCAACAATTTTAACTTGGTTTTTAATTATTTCTCTTTATCGAACATTCTACAATCGGAATATGAAAAGTGTGGCAATCATTGCCGTTTCAAGTATAATAATATTATTTATCACTCAA
>JAAFHW010000154.1:0-2415 GCA_013298525.1 Flavobacteriia bacterium | reverse complement strand
TTGTCACAATTGCCCGAAGCAACAACAATGAAAATTAATTTTTTGAATTGGAATGTGATTGAATTATCGATTCCATCAAAAAACATTTTAAATCAAACCATCGATTTTGGAAATAAAACAACACAGTTTAACAATTTGTTGAAATTTGCCATTAGAAGAAAATTTGCTTCCGAAGAAAATATGTGTATCGAGGTTTTTAATGGTGGCGAAATACTAAGTCAAACCTATTTGAGCCGAATAATTGACAACATTAATGCCATTTTAGAACTTGAAGATGATGCAAAAATTAGCAGAAACGACTTTTTTACATTTATTGGTCAGGCAAAATACAGAATGAGGTTTTTGCCTGATCATATTGATATAAGCAACACGCTATTGCTTGAATTTACTCATAATATTGACAATGATGCGTATAAAAAATTTGTTTGAAAAAGGATTTAATTCAATAACAATTACTCACAAAAGATTATTTTTAATGAATTCTTACTTATTGATTATTCATTATTAATTTAAATGTTTGTACTTTGCACAAGTAAATTTTTGAATTATCAAATTTGCTAGAAAAGAAACATTAATCAACTTAAAAAACTAATTAAAATGACAGAAACAGTAAAAACAGGACATCCAAAAGGGCTTTATTTCCTTTTCTTTACAGAAATGTGGGAACGATTTAGTTATTATGGAATGAGAGCAATCTTTATTCTATTTATGACTAAAATTTTATTAATGAAAGATGCCGATGCGTCTCAAATTTATGGAAGTTATACAGGATTGGTTTATCTAACACCCCTTTTAGGAGGTTATTTATGCGATAAATTTTTAGGAAACAGAAGAAGTATTATAATTGGCGGTTTGCTTATGGCAATTGGGCAATTTTTTATGTTTCTATCAGCATCAGCAGGAGCAGATGGTGGAGTTTCATTAATGTGGATGGGATTAACAGCAATTATCATTGGGAACGGTTTTTTTAAACCAAATATTTCTACAATGGTTGGGCAATTGTACCCTGCAAACGACAGAAGAATTGATAGTGCTTTTACCATTTTCTATATGGGAATCAATCTTGGAGCCTTCTTTTCACCACTAATTTGTGGTTCAATGGATTTCAAATGGGGATTCTTGGCGGCTTGTGTAGGTATGTTACTAGGATTAGTAGCATTTATTTTCGGACAAAAAAAATATTTAATTTCTGAAGAAGGAAAACACATAGGTTTGCCTGTAAAAAAGCTAGATGCAACCAGTATTGGAATGATTATTGGCTCAATTGCAATTATCTTTTTTATGTTGAATTTCAAACAAATGTTCAACAGTGATACTGATATTATCGGTTATTTTATTTATGGTGCAATGATTTTGATGCCAATATTAATTTTTAGTGATAAAAGTTTAACTAAAATTGAGACACAAAGAATAACTGTAATATTCATTCTTGCCTTTTTTGTAATTTTCTTTTGGGGAGCGTTTGAGCAAGCTGGAGCATCTTTAACATTATTTGCAGATAGACAAACAGAAAGAACTCTATTTGGTTGGGAAATGCCTGCTTCTTATTTCCAATCTGTAAATCCATTGGCAGTAATCACACTTGCGCCAATTATGACCATTGTTTGGGGATTTTTATACGCAAGAAAACTTGAACCATCTTCACCTAAAAAAATGGCTATTGGATTAGGTTTAGTTGCAATGGGATATGTTGTAATTGCTATCGCGGTTAAAGGTTTAGGTATGGGCGAAAAAGTATCAATGTGGTGGTTAATTGGTTTATATGTAATTCATACAATTGGAGAATTGTGTTTGTCACCAATTGGATTATCAATGGTTTCTAAATTAGCACCTTTACGTTTGTCATCTTTAATGATGGGAACTTGGTTTTTGGCTAATGCTGCTGCTAATAAATTTGCAGGAACATTAAGTGCCTTAATTCCTGGTGGAGAAGATGGAACAGGTGGAGCAACCTCGTTTTTAGGATTTCAAATTACCAATTTATATGAATTTTTTGTCTTATTTATCATTATGTCTGGTACTGCAGCTGCAATTTTGTTTTTCTTGAGTTCTTGGCTAGAAAAAAGAATGCACAATGACCACGTTGAAAGTGTAGAATTAGAAGTTGAAAACAGATAAAATATTTATGATTCTTTCAAACCTGTAACTATTGTTGCAGGTTTTTTTAATTTATTATATATGAAAAATAAGCATCCCAAAGGATTACTTTTTTTGTTCTTCACAGAAATGTGGGAACGTTTTGGTTACTATTTAATTATAGGAATTTTTGTTTTATACATGATAGATCCAACGTCTACTGGCGGATTAGCATTTACAGACAAAAATGCCGATGATATTTTTGGAACTTATATTGCATTAACTTACTTAACTCCGTTTTTAGGTGGATTTATAGCCGATAGAATCTTAGGATATTTT
>JAAFHW010000153.1 GCA_013298525.1 Flavobacteriia bacterium | reverse complement strand
ATTGCACCAATAACCATGACAGTAATTTTTTTTTGAGCGTTGGGAAGGAGTGGCAACCGAAAACCTAAAACGTCAATTTAGTACAGAACTAAAAATTTTATTTTGCAATTGATAAAATAATTATGATGTATAAGAATTTCATAAAAAATAAAGATGCAATTATTTAGAGAATTATTGATAAGTTCACAAAAAAGTTTCTTCCTTGTCTAGGAAAATTATTCCAATCAGAATAAGTTGAATAATAGGTGTCAAGGATGTTTTCAACTCCAAATTTCGTGATTAATTTACTTTTATTGATGTTGAATTTATATCCAAAATTAGCATTAATTATTGCGTAATCTGGTGTTTTATCTTCTCCATAAATAACTCCAAAATTTGTATGTTTTGCATTTCCTTGAAAGACAATTTCTGAAGACAATTTCTCTTTCGAATAAGCTATTGATGTTGAATAACTTATTGGGGAAATAAATGGTAAATTCACATTATTAAAATCTTTTCCTCTACTGTAAACTAACTGCGAATTCCATTTTAATTGTCTAGAAAACTTGATTTCAGAAGTTAAACTTATATTGAAAATGGTAGCATAATCAAGAGATGTATAAATTTTTACACCTGTTGCACCAATTGTCATTGGGATTAAGCTAGTATCAGGTTTTCCGACAATATAATTGGAAATACGAAAATAAGATGAAGCCATTTTTAGGTTTATTTTTTCTTTTTTCAAACCTATAAATGCATTTCCTTCTATAGAAGTTTCGTTTTTTAAATTCGGGTTTCCAATATTATCATAATTTTCAAAACTATTAAACAAATAAAAGCCATAAGCTTCTGTTATAGAAGGTGCTCTTTCTCCATAAGCTGCACCAAATCCAAACTCAAATCCATTTTTGGAAGAATTATAATTTCCTGAAAAACTTTTTAAAAATCGGATATTTTGTGCTTCCATTTCAGGATAAAGAATTTGCAAACTGTTTAATCCAAATTCGCTTTCTATTTTATTATAATGATTACCAATTGAAGCTGAAACTTTTATATTTGAATGACAGTTTAAAGCATAGTAATCTTCAATAAATAATCCGTTATAAAAAGTTACAACATCAGGCCAAGTTAGCATAAACATTAGATTTTCATTTGGATCAACCGGATACATGGTCATTTCGGCAAGTGATTTGTTATAGAATGAATTTAAGTTTAGTAATAAGTTGTGTTTATTATATTTAGCTTTAACTTTTGAATAATATCCATAGGTCTTACTCCAACCTGGCATATCCATATGAATTGAAACAGATGGACGTTTTGTATCATCCATTTTGTGCATAACTGTATTGAAATATAGTTTTGTTTCCCAATTAGTTACATTAGAGTTTAATGGGATGTATTCATATTTTAAAGACGTTATAATTGCTTCAGCAATGGAAACATCCATAGGTAAGGCAGGATAACCAACATCGGTAGCTTTATCATAAATTAACGAACCTTCAACCAGCTTGTTTTTACTTAATTTAAAACCTGATGTAAATGAAAAATTCAATTTCTTGAATTGTGAAAATAAAACTTCGTTATTATTTCCTGCTCTGTAATTTTCTGCCTCTCGTAGCATAAAATCAGTATCAACATAAAATAAATTATCTGTATAATTTATGGCAGTTCCAATGATTTTTTGTTGATTGTTGGTTTCAAATCCTGAATTTATATTAAAATTCCATTTTTTATTTCCGAAGTTATTTTGGTTTCTTTTTAAGTCAATCGAACCTCCAATTGTACTTCCAAAACAAGCACCTTCCTGACCTGAACAAATGTTAGCTTCTGATAGATTAGATACTTCTACATAAGATGTTATTGGGTCCATTTTGTCTGTACAAGCACCAAAAATTCTCATTCCGTCTATAGTAATTAATGTGCGTTCAGTAGGCATTGAATTGATAATTGGCTCCCAAGCGTAAGCACCTCGCTTTATCATGTCAACTTTTGCAGATTTTTGTAAATAGTCGTCTATTGATGTTAATGTTTTTGATTGCTTATCTGATAGTTGTGCTTTTTTTCCAATTACTATGACTTCTTGCATTTGAATTGGTTTTATAGTATCTTTTTTTGATTGCTCTTTTATTATGCTATTATTTGTGTCTTGAGCAGAAATAATTGTGGAAAGAAGCATTAAAAAAGTTAAAAGGAGTAATTTTTTCATTAGAGTAAAAATTAAAAAAGTCAAAAACAGAATTGAATTTGACTTTTTTATAATAATTCAATTAGAATTCTATTTCAAAATAAATACTGCTTGATGTAACAGTTTCTGTAATTTCTTCACCTTTAAGAATTATGCCATCAGGTTTTGCTAATTGAAGATTTATTTTCCAATAACCTGTCATTGTAAGTGATAATTTTCCTTTGTATAAATTGCCTGCTGTTGGTTGTGTTGCATTTACATTATTTGGAGAACTATGATTTCCCATACTAGGCATTCTTGGGTCAATTTTTACAGTATAACCATCAACAACTGGAAAAGTCATCATATCTTGCATTTTCCAAACACCAACAACTAAATCATTTACTGCTACTTTTGGATGATGCGGATCAACATAAGCCACCAAATATTTCACACCATCTGACCCCATAAAAGTATTTACTGTTCTTTTAGATGATGCAGGAACATCGATAACAGATGTCCTTGTATAACCAACACCATCAATAGTATAATCGATTTTTAAATCCCAATATTCAGTAGTGTTTTGAGCCATTTGAAACATAATATATCCTTCATATAAAGTTCCATCCATTGAAATTTTTTCAACAGGAGATTTTGGGCAGGAGTGATTCATCATAGCCATGTGCATGATTGGCATCCAAGAAATTTCTGCGTTTTTTTCATATTGGTTGTTAGCGTTGTTTTTAATTCTTAATTTGATTTCATTGTAACCTTGAACAGTTGCTCCTGAATGAGAATAAAGTTCAATTGTATGTGTAGTATTTGTAATTTCTTTAAATTTTGTTAATCCATCCAATTCGTTCACTGTTGGATTTGTATTTTCGTCATCATTTGAACATGAGGTAAGAGTTACTACTATAACTAGAATGGTAAATATATTTTTTAAAATAATTTTCATTTTTTTTAATTAAAGTTTATTATACGATGAATCTAAAAGATTTTTTTTAATCAATTTAGGATATAAAAATCCTGTCAATTCATTTTTATGAATTGAAAATTAAATTCAATTTTGAAGTGATTTGATTTTTTAGATAAGCTTAAGCTAAATAAGACTTATTATAGTGTTTAAGAAATAATTGTGGGCGGATGAAAAACGGAACAACTTACCGAGTGAAAGTATAAGTTGGCATAGTTGTCACCAATAGAAGTTTTATTATGAAAATAAATTTGTCTAAAGGATATTTCTGCAATTTCATTGCAGAATAAAAGCTCGACTTCTTGTGTTAAATTATTTTTTTTATTTTAATTGATGGGCTTATCATCGTTTGATGCTTT
>JAAFHW010000152.1 GCA_013298525.1 Flavobacteriia bacterium | reverse complement strand
TTAGACCGTTGTCTCCCAAACAGAATCAGATGAAATTAAGTATTGCAGCTTAATTTGTACTTTTCTAAGAGAATGTCCATTATTCACGTTCATAACTAACCAATGCCGTATTTAATAGTTAAAACGTTTTGTCAAAGATTTAAACCTCTGATAACTCAAAAAAAACACCGAATAATAAAAATATTTAAAGAAAGTCAAAAAAAAATGTAATTTAGAGTTTATAATCGCAATTAATCTTTTTCAACTAAATGTATCATATAAATCCAATCATCTGCATTCATCTATTTTTACCTCCCTGTCGTTGTTCAGTAGAAAGCTTGAATCGTCCTTCGTATAATGAATAGGCTTCAGCATTTGACTTCAAATTGAAACTTTATTATGTTTCGATATTTTACATTTATTGTCTATATATTCCAAAAAAATCCTAAAAACATGAAATATCTTTATGGTGCAAGTGTACATGGTATTCAACAATTCATTTTTCAAACCAACAAACTCAAAGAGATTGTTGGGGCAAGTGAATTAGTAGAACAAATATGTACCTCTAAATTTCGAGAATCCACAAAAGTCATTGATGAAAATGTCATTTTAAATGCAGCAGGAAACATTCGCTATATTTTTAATGACGAAGAATCATGTAAAGAGTTTGTTGGAACGTTTCCTAAAATAGTCATGGAGTTCGCTCCAGGAATTACTATCAGTCAGGCAGTTATTGAATTTGATGAAGTTTTAACCATTGACCTTCTGGATACTTTAGACCAAAAATTAAAAATTCAGCGTAACAAAGTGGCAATGCCACTGGAAATAGGTTTTATGGGTTTAGAAAGAGCAAGAAGAACAGGTGAAGTAGGTTTTAAATTCAACGAGAAAGAAAAAGGAAACGACAATGAAGTTATTTCTGAAAGTACTGTCAAAAAATTGGAGGCTTTTGAAAATGCAAAAGGAAGTGGTCTTTATTTAAAAATGCTTGGCAATAACAAAACAGAAAAAGATATTCCCAAGGAAATGTCTGATATTACCAATCAAGCAAACGCTTGGCTTGCTATTATTCATGCTGACGGCAACGGCATAGGTTTACTCTTAGATAAACTAAAAAAAGCACTATCAGAATCTCATAAAGATATTCAGAAAGGATACAGAGCATTCTCAAAAGCATTAGACAAAGCTACTACTACTGCTACCCAGTTGGCTTTTAACAAAGTGGTCAGAGACAGATTGGATTCAAATATTAAATTTTACCCCTTTCGTCCAGTCATACTTGGTGGTGATGACATTACACTTATTATCCGTGCAGACTTTGCAATAGATTTCACCAATGAGTTCTTAAAGCACTTTGAAACAGAAACTGAAACAGAATTTAAATTTCTGCAAAGAGATTTCAAAATCACTGGTTTTGAGAATGGCATCACCGCCTGTGCAGGTATCGTCTATATGAAAGAGGCTTACCCATTTCACTATGGAATTGATTTAGCAGCACAGTTGTGTGTGAAGGCAAAAAGCTTTTCAAAATCTTTAGATTCAGACATAAATAAAATTCCTAAATCAAGCCTTGCTTTTTATAAAATCCAATCCTCTTATGTAGAAGATTTAGACGAAATGTCGAAACAAACACTTTACGCAGAAAAAACTCAAATGAATTTTGATTTTGGACCTTATTTGGTGCATAGAGTAGATGAACATCCTACCGTTGAGCAATTGATTAACAAATTAAATATTCTAAAAGCGTTTTCAAATGATAAAACAAAAAGTGTATCAAAACTACGTGAATGGATTTCAGAATTATACGTAAACAAGGCAAACGCTGATTTTATGCTGGATAGAATGAAAGATATATCTCCGTCGTTTTATGAAAAATTAGAACTTGAAAAGGAAAAAGGAGAACACTCAACCATCATATATGATTTAATTCAACTACAATCATTATCATCTTAGTCTATGAAAAAAATAACATATAGAATTGAATTTCTGAGTGATTGGCATTGTGGCTCAGGCTTGTCGGGAGGGGCAGGTTCAAATGCAATGGTTATTAAAGATAATCGAGAGATTCCTTTCATCCCTGGCAAAACGATGAAGGGCTTGTTAAAAGAAGCTCTATTAGAAATCTGTGAGGCTAAAAATGAGATATTTGCAGATACTTATTCAAAACTATTTGAAGAAAGCCATATCAACGAGAGAAGTGAAGGGCTATTTTTTTCTAATGCAGTTGTAAAAAAAGAAGAAGCTGATGAAATAGTTGCGAACAATCTTCAATCATTCCTTTATCGAAATATCTCTTCAACTGCTATTGAAAACACGGGTGAGGCTAAGGCTCATTCATTAAGAACCATTGAAGTTTGTATGCCAATCCATTTAGAAGGATTTGTCAGTGGGCTTGAAGACGATAAAGCAATTGAAAACGCATTTAAAATGATAAGACATTTGGGTGTAAATCGTAACCGTGGCTTAGGAAGATGTAAAATTACAATCACCTCTAATCATACATAATCATGACTGAGAAATTCTATTCGTGTGAACTAATAACCGATGTGGTTTTTAGTCGTTCATTAGCAACAGTTGGTAATCTTACTACACTTGATTATATCCCTGGAAGTAATTTTTTAGGAATTGTTGCCTCAAAATTATATAACGAACTCTCCACTAAGGATGTGGCATTCGATATTTTTCATGGTGAAAAAGTATTGTTTGGCGATGCTCACATTTCTGAAAACGCAGAGATGAGTTTTGCGATGCCTTTTTCCTTCTGTAAAGATAAAAAAGGAGGAGAAAAAATATGGAATCATCATTTGCTATCGGAGAAAAAACGAAAGACATTACGGTCAGAAGGCATACAACTTAGACAAGAAAAAGGCGGTTTTTTCACGAAGCAAAAAATCTTTAAACATCTTGAAAAGTCTTTTACGCTTCGGTCTGCTCAAGATAGAGAAACAAGGCGTTCTAAAGAAGGACAAATGTTTGGTTATGAATCCCTAAAAAAAGGACAAATTTTTATTTTTTCTATTAAATACTTCGACAATAATTTTATAGAAATAATAGAAGAAGCTTTAATTGGCAACAAAAGAATTGGTAAATCAAAAAATGCTGAATTTGGACAAATTTGTATTAAATCCTTAGATAGTTTAAATGAACCTAAAAAGGTTACGAGCATTGGAAGTAAAGAGTTTACAATAGTGTATGCCCATTCAAATCTTTGCTTTTTTAATGAGTGTGGTCAATCAACTTTTCAACCTACTACTGGACACTTGGGTATTGAAGGTGGAACAATAAATTGGGAGAAATCACAAATAAAAACATATTCGTATTCTCCATGGAATTTTAAACGAGATGCCACCAGTACGCAACGTGACTGCATTCTGAAGGGTTCTGTTTTTTATGTTAAAGGTGGAAAACTAATAGAAAAGGATTTTGTAGGGGAATATGTTGCTGAAGGTTTGGGAAGGGTTATTTATAATCCAGACTTTTTAATGCAAGTTAATGATGATGAAGAGTTTAATTGGATTAAAA
>JAAFHW010000151.1 GCA_013298525.1 Flavobacteriia bacterium | reverse complement strand
CTTTAGCAGCTCCAATTATTATTGATAGACCAGTAAATAATATATCATTGTCTAACGTTCCAGGTACTACTTACAACTCAAGATATATGTTTGAGATTGCAGTAAGATACAACAATGTATGGCAACCGTTCTTTGGAGCTCCATGTTATTTGAACACACCAAACCCAGTATCAACTATTGGTGCTCAATGTGGAACTACATTAACAGCAATGAACCAATGGATAAACGCAACTTCGGTTGCTAATGTTACGGCATATAAATTTAGAGTTACAAGAGTAATCTTAGGAGTTCCAACAGGAGTATCTCAAGAGACTACTCAACCAGCAAACAAATTCAATATGACACAATTGTCTGGAATCTTATATGCAAGTACATATAGAGTAGAAGTTTCGTTAAGAAACACAGATGGTACATTCTCACCATACAATACTCCATGTGATATTAATACACCAGCTTATCCTACTACACAAGTAAGAACAGTTCAATGTAATAACTATCAAGTAACAAGTAATTCAGAATTGATTATTGCAGATGCGGTAAATGGAGCTACAACATACAGATTTAGAGTTTACAATGGAGTAGATTATGATACGTTCTATGACAATGGATTCAACAGATTTACCTTAAACAATTTCCCTGGACTTATTCCAAACGGAGAGCTTTATTCTGTACAAGTAGCAGTTAAGTTACCAAATGAGCCAGACTTTGGTCCATACAGTAAAGCATGTACAATCAAAACTCCAATGCAAGCAAGAGCTATAGCATCAGATGTTCAATTAGAAGTTGTAAATGTATTTGAAGCTTTGGCTTATCCAAACCCATTTGCAGATAACTTTATGTTGGATGTGAAAACTAACAGCGAAGCAAGTATTCAAGTTAGAGTTTACGATATGATAGGAAAATTAGTTGAAGACAAAATGATAAACGCTTCTGATATTCAAAACTTTGAATTAGGAAACCAATATCCATCTGGAGTTTACAATGTAATTGTATCTCAAGAGTCAAACACTAAAACACTACGTGTTATTAAAAGATAGTTTCTAAATAAGAACTAAATAGTTTAAAACCTCCTCAGGAAACTGAGGAGGTTTTTATTTTTTGGATATTATAATTATATGTAAAGAATATATCACTTGAATTAATATTTAAATTTAGTCATAAAAAAACCACTCTGTTTTGGAGTGGTTTTTATATTAAGAGGTTATTGTACCTTTTTGGGTAAGTTTTTTAATTTATAAAATGCAAAAATTAATCCAAAAAACAATAGAACCATTAATTTACCATCAATTGGAGCAGGAGCAGGATCTCCACCTTCAAGACCGCCTCCGCCGCCTCCATCTTCATCACCTGGTTGAGCAAACACGACAAAGTCAGAAAGCAAAACAAATGAAAACAAACAAAACTTATAAAATTTATTCATAATTAAATATTATTTCAAGGTGCAAATATAAAATCATTTTTTTTAATAATGTTACATTTTTGTTATTTATCGATTAAAAGTAGAAATAATTTTACGAAATCGACGTAGTTTATACAAATTCTAATCAAATTCTGACGTAAAAAATAATTTTACGCTTGGATATTTACTTTGTGTCATTTGAATTGTAAAGTCTGAATCTGCTAAAAACACCAATTGCCCATATTTATCGTGTGCCAAAAACTTTTGTTTAACTCTTTTGAATTCTTTAAACTCTTCATTTTTAGCATCATCAGGTTTTACCCAACAAGCTTTGTGTACAGGAAAATTTTCATAGGTACATTTTGCACCATACTCATGCTCTAAACGATATTGTATTACCTCATACTGAAGTGCTCCAACCGTTCCAATAACTTTTCTGTTATTCATTTCAAGAGTAAACAACTGAGCAACACCTTCGTCCATTAATTGGTCAACACCTTTTTCTAATTGTTTTGCTTTTAATGGATCAGCATTGTTGATGTATCTAAAATGTTCTGGTGAGAAACTTGGAATTCCTTTAAAACTCATCATTTCACCTTCGGTAAGAGTGTCACCAATTTTAAAATTACCAGTATCGTGTAATCCAACAATATCTCCTGGATATGAAATATCTACAATTTCTTTTTTCTCAGCAAAAAATGCATTTGGACTTGAAAACTTTAAATTCTTATTTAAACGAACGTGCATGTAGGGTTTGTTGCGTTCGAAAGTTCCTGAAACAATTTTTATGAAAGCTAAACGATCTCTATGCTTAGGATCCATGTTAGCATGAATTTTAAATACAAATCCAGATAATTTTTCTTCCTCAGGATTAACTAATCTTGTATCTGATTCTTTTGGCTTTGGAGTAGGAGCAATCTCAACAAAACAATCTAATAACTCTCTAACTCCAAAATTATTTAATGCAGAACCAAAAAATACAGGCTGTAAATTTCCGTCTAAATATTCTTGTCTATCAAATTTTGGATAAACTTCATCTATTAGTTCTAACTCTTCACGAAGTTTTTGTGCTGGTTTTTCTTTAATTAATTTTTCTAATTCAGGACTATTAATGTCAGAAATTGCAATAGTGTCTTCAATGTTTTTTCTGCTGTCGCCACTGAAAAGATTTATATTTTGTTCCCAGATATTATAAATTCCTTGAAAGTCATATCCCATTCCAATTGGAAAACTTAAAGGAGTTACTTGAAGACCAAGCTTTTTTTCTACTTCATCCATTAAGTCAAAAGCGTCTTTACCTTCACGGTCTAATTTATTTATAAATACAATTATTGGAATTTTTCGCATTCTACAAACAGCAACAAGTTTTTCTGTTTGCTCCTCAACACCTTTTGCGACATCGACAACAACAATAACACTGTCTACAGCAGTTAATGTTCTAAAAGTATCTTCTGCAAAATCCTTGTGACCAGGAGTATCAAGAATGTTGATTTTTTTATCTTTATAGTTGAATGCTAAAACCGAAGTTGCCACCGAGATTCCTCTTTGACGTTCAATTTCCATGAAGTCACTGGTTGCTCCTTTTTTGATTTTGTTGTTTTTTACTGCACCTGCTTCCTGAATAGCTCCACCAAAAAGTAATAATTTCTCTGTTAGTGTTGTTTTTCCGGCATCAGGGTGTGATATAATTCCGAATGTTCTGCGACGTTGTATTTCTTTTAAAAAGCTCATAATTGTTATAATGGACTGCAAAAATACTATTTATTAAATAAATAACTAATGGAAGTTGTGATTTGAAAAAATCTTCCTTTTTATTGTGTTAATAAAATTTTGTTAATAGTAAGTGCTATACTTGTTTAATACAGTCGATTTGTTACTTTTGTTGATTGTAATGTATGTGCTGCTATTGCACGTAAAATAGAAATTAATAAAACCACTTATTTAATTAAAATACAGAATATGAAGTTAAAACAATTGTTTTTAGGATTAATAATGTGTCTTGCTTTTATATCAAATGCACAGAATAAATCCAAAGAAGTTTTATTTACCATCAATGATAAACCTTATTATACTGATGAATTTGTAAGGGTTTATAATAAGAATTTGGATTTAGTAAAGGATGAATCTCAAAAAGATTTGAATCAATATTTGGATCTTTATATTGGTT
>JAAFHW010000150.1 GCA_013298525.1 Flavobacteriia bacterium | reverse complement strand
CACCTTTGCATCGGGCGAGAAAAAAGACGCCGTACAATTTCTTGAAAACCTAAAAGTATTCACACTTGCCGAGTCGCTTGGTGGTGTCGAAAGTTTGGCCAATCATCCTGCTTTAATGACACACGCCTCGATTCCCGAAGACAAACGAAAAGAAGTAGGCATTACTGACGACTTGGTTCGTTTGAGCGTTGGAATAGAAGATGCCGAGGATTTAATTGACGATTTGAGACAGGCGTTGGCTTAACGCTTCTACCAAAGTTAAAATATTAAACCATTAAGAAATTAAGGTGCATTAAGGTATAATGTCTTAATGAATCTTAATTTCTTAATGGTTTTTTGATTTTATTTAGCAAAACCGATGAGGTTTGAAAACTATTCAGCTTTCGCAGATTCCAAATTCAAATCTTTGGTTTTGGCTTTTACATCATCGTACCATTTGTTCAAACTTGGATAAATAAATTGAGAAACTTCTTGAATAGGGTTGTAAAACAATGAACTGTCGAGCGTTTCTTGTTTTGCAAGCAGGTTGTTGATGTTTATTTTTTGAAACAAACTCAGCACAATACTCAATGCCAAAACGGTTTTCAAAACACTAAAACCCGCACCACCCAACTTGTTGAGCCAACCGATAGAAGCAAAATCGGCAATTTTTGTAAAGGTTTTGGCAAGCAAATGAATTCCTGCCACAACAATTAGAAACGTCAACCCAAATGCCGTAATTTCGATGTATTTTGGCGACCACGAAACTTGGTTTTCTATCATTGCACGAACGATATACGAAAACTTTATCGCTACAAATATGCCAATAAACAAGGCAACAAACGATGCCAGTTCTACAAAAAGTCCTTTCTTCAAGCCGTTGTACATTGCGTAAACCAATAACGCACCCATAATAATATCAAGAAAACTCATATTTAAAAAATTAGAGAGCAAATATAATAGAATAATGAGAATAGAGAATAGAAAAAAGAAGAAAGAGAATAGAATTAAGAGAATAGAGAATAGAAAAGAGTGAAATATAAATTGGGAAAAAGAAAGATGTACTTTATTCTATTTCGATACTCTAAATCACAAAAAATGTATCTTTGCAAATTAGGAACAGTTATAAAGTCTCTGTTCTTTATTCTATTTTCGATACTCTAAATCACAAAAAATGTATCTTTGCAAATTAGGAACACTTATAAAGTCTCTGTTCTTTGTTCTATTTTCTATACTCTAAATCGCAAAAAATGTATCTTTGCAAATTAGGAACTGTTATAAAGTCTCTGTTCTTTATTCTATTTTCTATACTCTAAAATAAAAATCAAATGTCTCGAGATATACAACTCAAAGAACGCTGGGAAAAAGTCGTTCAAACCCTATCCAATCAGTTTTCGCAAGGCGAAGATTTGGACTTGGATGCCGTAATTTTTTTAATAGGCGTTCAAGAATTGGGCAAAGTCCATTCGGAATTCAAGAAAGACCAAAAATTCGACCTGATGCACATTGCCATTTGCCGCTTGTTAGAACCTTATGGCTATTACGAATTTGAATATTTCGACTCCGAAGGTTGGCCCCATTACACCTCAAAAGAAGAATTGCCCACACTAAAACCTGGCGAACAATCGGTCTTGATGAAAGAAGCCATTGTCAATTATTTTCTGGAGAAAGAAGTGATTGACTGATGTTGTTGGGAGAAACAAAACAATCTTAATTCAAATTTCTCTCGCTCGTACGCGCTGGACTATTGTAAATAACAATGCTAAAACAAGCTAAAATTTACTTTATTCAGCAAAAACACAACAGTAACCGTAGCTTTAACTACTAGTTGAGGTTGAAATTACCACTTTTTAGCCCGACTTTATAGAGTCTCGGCTCGACTTTATATACTCGGAGGTCGACTAATACAAGTCGGAGGGCGACTATATATAGTCGAGCCGCAACTATATATGCTCGGAGGTCGACTTTATAAAGTCGAACCGCAACTTTATAAATTCGGCTGTCGACTTTATAAAGTCGAGTCAAAACCATATATAGTCGGACCGTGACTATATATACTCTAGCCAAACTATATATACTCGGCAGCCGACTTTATAAAGTCAAGTCGCAACTGTATATACTCGGAGCGTGACTATATAAAGTCGAGCCGCAACTTTATAAAGTCGTCTGTCGACTTTATAAAGTCGCCTCAAAACTATATACAGTTGCGACTTGACTTTATTAAGTCGATTAAAAACTTCATGATTTCCCTGCTCGTACCCACAACAATAAGCCCACAACAAACAAAATCATTAAGAAAGTTGTAGTTTGTTGTATTAGAAGTAAATAAAAAAGATTAAGTTTGTAGGTACCATGAGTGAGACGCTCTCATTGGAAGTGTTTATATTATTGATAATGATGGAATTCCGTATATTTATAATGAAATTCATTAAGATGCTAAAACAAACCACATAAATGAAAAAATTATTTTTAATTCAAACATTACTTTTTACAACAATTATATATTCACAAGGTTTAGTTGGTAAAAAATATATTGCCTTATTAGGAAACAAATGTGGAGATACCTCTTCGGCATTTTTATATTCAGAACTAAATTTTGAGAAAGATAAAGTTGTTGTATTATATTTTTCGACACGTGGGTTTGAAGATTTTGATAATAAACTATTTACCCAAACTAAAAAATATGATTATAAAATAAAAAATAATTTTTTAACAATCTTAAACTCAAATTATGGAAAATTTGAAATTCAGAATAATAAACTAATTAATAACCAAATTGTTTTCGACTTAATTATCGAAAAACAAATCTCAAAAATTTATTATAATGGGGAAAGTGGTGGAAAAGATGGTTCTTACATCAATCTTGTAATAACAAAAGATTCCATAAAATGTAAAAATGGAGCAAACTATCCTATTTATAATTATGTTTATTATGAGAAAACAAAAGAGGATTTATGGAAGGGATTAAACAATCTTTTTGATTTAACGGAATTTAATAAATTAAAAGGTCAAGAAAGTTTATTATATAAAGATGAATACGATGAAGAAATAAAAATAGAAATTGACGGGAAATATTATACTATATTAAACGCAATAACTTATGGTAAAATAAATAAAAACATTCTTGAATTTATAAATTTATTAAGAAGTCAAAGTAGTAGATTTGAAGAAGAAAGTTTAGTAAAAATTAAAAAATAATCCCCCACCATTCAAAGCAATAGGAAACACTAGGCTAGCGCGATGCCTCTGGCTCGTACTTAAACAAGAGAGCAACTACAACAAAAAAGCCAAGACTAAAACCACATGAACAATCGATTTTGATGAAAGAAGTGATTGACTAACATAAAAAAGAAGAATAATGAAATTATTTTGTTTACATATCAGTTTGTTTTTTTGCATTGCTCTTCTTGGTCAAAGCAAGCAGGCTATTGCTATAAAAATATATTTGGAAGATGCCGAAACAAATAAGAATGTTAATGATGCCAAAGTAACTTTAGAAGGTTTTGAAATACCTGCTATAACGGGCAAGTATGATAAAGAAGGAAAGTTTTATTATTTTAATGAAATACCAGCTGGTTATAATACCGTAATG
>JAAFHW010000015.1:15709-43426 GCA_013298525.1 Flavobacteriia bacterium | reverse complement strand
CCTTCTACTATTGTATGGCTTCCTGCACTAAATTCTAAAGGACCCATTTCTAGAGGTGTTGCTTGTAAAGGCATCCATGCAGTAACCGTTTTATCAGTTTCTAATGGCCAATAATATTGATCGGCATGCCAAGGAGTAATTCCACCACCACCTTCTTTGAATAAAGCTTGGTCATGGTATAAACGAACACCATTTACTTCCATTAAATCGGATGCGATTTTTGCTATTCGTTTACTAAAAATTAATTCTTTTACAATATCGTTTTCTAACCATAAATTGAATAATTGCAGAAATGCTTTTCCGTAAGTTGTTCTATCCTCAAGTGCTGTTTGCTCTTGATTCATTGCGTTTACTTGTTTTGTTATTGCATCGTTAAAGAATAGAACAGTTTCTAGGTTTAGAACTTCCTTCAATTTGATATATCTATTTTTTTGATAGAAATCAATTTGTTCTTGCGAAAGGGAATAAGGCGTTTCAAGAAATTCTGATATTGATTTTGGTAGTGTTTGCATATTCTAATTATTAAATTAAAGTAAATTAAAATGGAACATTCTATTTTAGGAATTTCAAAACTATTCATTCGTTTTGGTAAGATTTAACATTAATTTGTTTAATTATGACACTATATTGAATTATTTTTGAATGATTATAAATTTTAAAGTTTATAGTATATTATGAAATCGCCATAAACAAACTCGTTTGCTTGCAAACACCAATGAAAATAAAGCGATAACATATGACCTTTAAAAACAATAAATATTTACATATGAAAGCTACATTAGAGAACATCCCATCAGAAAAAGGAACTTCAAGTTTTTATGCCTATCGTTTTCAGGTTCCCTTTTTCGAATTCAAATGGCATTATCACCCAGAATTTGAATTAACCTACATTGTTAAGGGCAGTGGCTACAGAATTGTTGGGAACTCTTATGAATATTTTAGCAATAGTGATTTAGTTTTGTTGGGAAGTAATTTGCCACATACTTGGTCAGGTAAATTAGAGGATGACGTAAAATCGGATGCTGTAGTAATTCAGTTTTCTAAGGAATTCATATCACCATTCTTAGAACTCAATGAAAGTATATTGATTAAGGACATGTTGCAATATTCTGAAAGAGGAATAAGTTTTGAGATTGATGAAGCGTTAGTTTCAGAAATTACTGATTTGACCGAAGCGAAAGGAGTGGATAGAGTATTAAAGTTGATTTCGATTTTGGACGGACTGTCTAAAAAACAAGCAAGATTGATTGCACCAAATGCTTTTCATAATGTTGTATCTAAAAAAAATGAGCTACGGATTAATAAAGTTTGTTCGTTTATACAAAACAACTTTTACAATAAAATTTCTCTAAAACAAGCAGCAGACTTAATTTATTTGACGGAAAGTAACTTCTGTAAATTTTTCAAAAAAGCCACAGGAAAAACCTATTCCGATTACTTAAATGAGTTAAGAATAAACGAAGCTTGTCGTATGTTAATCCAATCAGAAAAAACGATTAGTCAAATATCTTTTGAATGTGGTTTTGAAACGCTTAGCTATTTTAACAGAGTTTTCTTCAATAAAAAAGGAATGACACCTTCTACATTTAAAAAAGAAAATCTAATTTGATATTTGGATAATACACTTCAACTATTTAGAAGTCGACGTTGGCTTAAGCTCTCGAAGCCAATGTTGGGGATTAACTACGTTGTTCCCATATAGTGAATCCTGGGCAAAAGAAAACCTTAATGATTATTGGCATAATCATTTGTTATTATATTCATCACGTTGGCTGAGGCTCTCGAAGCCAATGTGGGGATTAACTTCGTTGTTCCCATATAGGGAATCCTGGGCAAAAGAAAACTTAAATGATTATTAGCATAATCATTTGTTTTTTTATTTCAAAAAAACGACTTTCAAAAGCAAAGCTTTTGAGCCATTTTTTTGAAATAAAAAAACCGATTAGCTATGCTAATCGGTTTTCTTTTGCGGAGAAAGAGGGATTTGTCTGCTACAAAAGTCATCAATAAAATCAATACTTCGCAAAGTATTAAATTTAAGTGACACCTCGACTGACACCTCTTTTATAAGGTTACTATTATTCTAAATTCAAAGTAGTCAAATATAATGATAAATATTTGAATATTAAAGCATCATGACTAAAAATTGAACTAGTTATTTAAGTGTTTATTGGTGCCTTTCTTGATTAAAATTTGTTTTTGTATTTCTCCAATCTTAACCAAAAATCAAGTGAGTTACTTGTTCATATTTTATGCCACTATATGTACAGAACTCTTCAATCGTTAGAAACTCATTTTCGAGCTTGTTGAGGTCTTTTTTTATCTTTTGCATCAATCTAGTACTTTGACGATAACTTTTGCCTGTTATTCGTTGTATGTCCTTCGGATAGATGCATACCCTCTGATTATTCAATTTCATACTTTATCTATACCTTTGATATAGCTAAGCTATACTTCTGACGTGCAGAAAATCTTTTGCAATTTAGTTATAATTTTTCATACTTATTTATTGTGTTTTTATGCTTATTTAAGACACTTGTGTCGATTTTGGACATATGGTACGCTTGTGATTTTTTCTTTTGTGAAATGCTTTGTAAACTTTGCTTTAATCATTCAAAATGTGGTTGCAACTGATTGAAAGAATGAAGGAGATTTTAGATGAATGTTTAACAAAATTTTGAAGTTATGGCTAGACAGAAAGGCATAATTAAATTGAAAGGTACTATCGGAGATATTACCTTTTACAAAACGCAAGATGGGCACTTGGCAAGAGAAAAAGGCGGAATTGACGCTAGTAGAATTGCGAGTGATCCTGCGTTTCAAAGAACTCGTGAGAATGGTTCCGAGTTTGGTAGAGCTGGTAAAGCAGGAAAAATGCTTAGAACGGCTTTGAGACCGCTTTTAATCAATTCTGCTGATGGTAGAATGGTTAGTCGTTTGACGCAAGCTATGGTTAAAGTTATACAAGCGGACACTGTAAGTGAACGTGGTTTGCGTAACGTGATTGATGGAGAAGCTGAATTATTATTTGGTTTTGAATTCAATATTCGTGGTAAATTGGGAACTACTTTATTTGCTCCGTTTGTGGCAACTATTGACCGTGTGGCTGGTGAAATTACTGTGGATTTGGCATCATTTATTCCTGCGAATATGATTGCTGCTCCTAGTGGAACTACTCACTACAAAATCATTTCTGGTGGAGCTGAAATTGATTTTGAAGCTGAAACTTATGTAGTTGCTACTTCTGAAACGGCAATTTTGCCTTGGGATGGAACAGCTACTGCTCCAATTAACCAAGTAAATGCGGTTACTGCTAACTCAACTAAGCCATTATTTTTGGCTTTAGGTGTTGAGTTCTATCAGGAGATAAATGGACAAATGTATCCATTGAAAAATGGTGCTTTTAACCCATTGTCTGTTGCCAAAGTTGATAGCGGTGTGTAATGGTTATTTGGTTAACTAGAACTTATTTCCCTGATGGAACAAATGGTAAACTCGAATGCGAAGGCAAATTGATTTGTAATACAATTGAATTGCCATGGAAGATGAACGAAACGAAGGTTTCCTGTGTTCCGGAAGGGAAATATTTTATTAGAAAGCGATACAGCGCAAAATACAAATGGCATTTGGAATTGGTTGATGTGCCTAAAAGAAAGTTTATTCTATTTCATCCTGCCAATAATGCTCAAAAGGAATTGCAAGGTTGTATTGCTCCAATTACTAAACTTTCTGGACCTGGTTTAGGTTTGATGTCGAGAAAAGCTTTTACGATGCTAAAAAACTTTGTTTACAAAGCTTTGGACAAAAATGAAAGTGTTGAATTAATTATCCAATCTTAATAATAGATTATGAAAAAAATCATTAATAGAGCAAAAGCTCCAACACCAAAATTTTTCAAAGTGCTTCGAAATATTGGGTTGGCATTGGCTGCCATTGGTGGGACAATTTTAGCTGCTCCAATTGCTTTGCCTGCCATTGTAACTACTGTAGGTGGTTATGTTGCAGTGGCTGGAGGAGTTTTGTCAGCTGCAAGTCAGCTTACTACAACTGATGACAGCCAATAATCCTACATTGATGGGAACTGCTGGAGGCACATTTTTAAGTATCGTACCAAATCTATCTTCTAATGATATTGTAAAAACAGTTATTTTAGCTACTGTTGGAGCTGTTGTAAGTTTTACGATTTCGTTACTGCTTAAAATCCTAAATAAGAAGCACAAAAAATAAGTTTAGCCCTAGTTGTGGTGACCTTTGGGTTAAACAAAATGAAAGCCAAGTCTTGAGACCTGGCTTTTTTTTTATTCAATTCTCCAAAATTTATCGCAATTATAACCATGATTTGAGTTTTCTACTAATGCTTTATGTCTTTTGCAAAAAATGATTGCATCATAATCATACCTGGTATTTTCCGCCCAAAACCTACAAGCAAAACAATTTTTAAATTTGATTCCTTTTCTTGATGCTTCCTCAACATTTGAAATAAAATTATTAAAATAAGAATTACCATCTTCATTATAATTTTCTATTTTGTTATACAGAGTATTAGGGTTCTGAAATTCTTTTTCTAAATTTTTTCTTAATACGTTCCTAGATATAGCTTTTCCACTTTTATATATTGTAAATAAGCTTACTAATTCATCACAATCATTAATTTGAACATGATTTTTCTTAATTACTGGAATTTTAAAATTGTAGAAACTACAATTTGAAATATTTTGATGTATATATTTTTTTTCTAAAAATTTGAGGTCATCTTCATTTTTTAAGTTTATCTCGATTATTCTATTACCGCTATCAATTTTTATTTTCTCGCATTGATGAGTTACCCAAATTTCAACAAAGATAACTTCTTTTCTTTGCGAAGACTTTAACAAAACATCTGCAATAAAACCATCATGGTTTTTCTCTAAATAGACTTGGTCAAAAATAGTAGTTAAATCAATTTTCCCAACCTCTGATTTTAAATTACAATTTAGATTAAAATTCTCTTTTGCATCACAAGTATTACATATCTTAATTATTTCATAATCAGTATAAAAAGGAATTTTATTATCAATGCAATTTTTGTACAAATTGAAGAATAATATTTTTCCAAGTTTATGTAAGTATGTTTCATAATTACAATCTAACTTAGTTTTATGTGAAAAATGATGTCTATAAATTTTTCCTTTTTTAGGAATTAATGTATCACCACATTGTAAGCAAGCATAATTATCTGAATGATTTTTGTCTGCATCAACTATACTTGTTAATTTTCCGAATTCATTTAAAGCATATAAGTTTTTCATTCTTTACAAATAGATTGCTAATTTAAAAAAAATATAATTTTTAAGAATACTATCTTTTACAGTACCTATATAAAATTACTCTACGCATATCGTTTATAAGATTTAGATTTTCATGGAAACGTTTTTCGCTTTGTTCCAAAAGCTTTAAAGTTTCGATGTTTTTAACGTGTTCCTTGTGGTCTTTTATCTCTTGGTTAACTTTTATAGAAAATTCTTTTCTAATGTCGTGTAAGTTCAAAAATGGAATTACTGAACCTTTAAGGAATTGATGCCAAAATTTAGTTTTCCAAAGTGCATAAGCAGTTAAATTTATGGTATCAAAATCAGATTCGTTTTCAAAAATGATAACGAAACTGTTTGTAAATGGCTCTTTTTGTGGCTTTCCGCTGTTCATCCCTTTGTTAAGTAGGAATAAATGCGGTTTTGTGTAGATAGCACCTTTTTTGTGGGTTTTAATGATAAATTTCAGCATGGCTTTGAGTATTAAAAATTAAATTAATTTTACATTTTCTTCAAGTTTCCCTTTGAAATGCAAGTGTGCCTCGCTACGCTCCGCCCATTAAATTTTTTCAAAAGAAAAAAAGAAAAAAAAGAAAGCCATTCGTCTAGTGGAGGGTTTCAAAAAAGCAAGTTTTTTAAAAAAAATACTACCTGATATATCATCGGAAATCGGGGTTTCAAAATCAACGTGGAATGTTTTGCGAAACGGTATAGGTGGAGATTTTTTTTAAAACCCGTAGGGCTTGAACTTGATTTTTTGTAAACCTGGAACTTATCTTTGCTCTCTTTTTTTTATTTATTTTTTTATTTTTTGAAATATCCAATCATAGTTGTTATGTAATCGGAGTTGAATCTGAAGAAGTTGTACTTATTGGGATTTTGTTTTGAAATCAGGTCGTCTTCTAAAGGGTATTGAATTTTAAAACAGGATAAATATCCATAGGCAAATCAATAACAATGCTTTTATCCTGTTTTAAAATTTAATACTCTTTAGTGGTTTTGATTTTTGAGGATGCTTCGTGCGTCTATTGTAATCCGGATTTGTAAATCAGAAGAATATTTGTTTTGAAAATGGAAAGCATCTTCAAAAAACAATGCATTATACTACCGAGTGCGAAATGGCAGTAGCGCGAGCAAGTGTATTATTTTTTATTTGCTTATTGGGATGTTGTGATTGGTTTTATGATGGATTGATGCCTTACTAAAAGTGATTAGTAATTAGTGATTAGTGAATAGTTGTTTTGGAATGGGTTAAGGCATCAGGCCATCGTGAAACCAATGGATTGGGATAGTTCTGGCAAATAAAAAATAATACTCTTGCTGTCCCCTTTTGATTTTGTGGGTGTATAAAAATGCTTATTCCTTGATGTTGATTTTAAAGTCAAATGTTGTTAAGCATTTTTATACACTTACAAAATCAATGCAAAAACTATCCTATGTGAGCGCAAAGTATATAGAATAAAAGCCCAAAACATTACAGATAAAAGAAAAAGAAAAAATTCAAAAACAGATTTAAAAACACACACTGCCGATTGGTAGTGGCAGCGGTGAAGGACGGTCTTTTTTATTGCAGGCTGGTGCGAGGAAGCAATAAAAAAGTTGTCCTGGAGCCGCTGCCTTGCGCGTTGGGTGAGCGGCTTTTTTACATAATGTTATTATAGGGCATTGAAAAACCAAAAAAACAATAAAAACGCTTTTAATGCCCTATAATGCCACATTATGTAAAGAAGCTTGGGGAAAAAAAATTACTGGCATGAGTTGCGAAGCGTACGTGTTTTTGTTCCAAAAACCATGACAGTAATTTTTTTTTGAGCGATGGGAAGGTGTGCCCTATGCAAACTAAAACGTTCTTGTTATTATGCTTTTTTTGATTTGTTCCTCTTTAGACTATATTCTATAAATTCATCGATACTTCCGTAATCTACGGCATCAAAAAATAGTGACAACTTATTGATTTCTCGCCAATGTTTTCTTGTTAGAATTAACTGATAATTGTCAATCATTATGTTTTGTATAACAAAACCTAACTTACTTTTACCCTCTAAACAGGTGCAATCCATGCTATCTAAAATATTTAATTTTAGAGCAAAGTCTGAATTTAAAGTAACATGTTTTGAAATTAAAGATTCAATATCATTTGACATTTTACTATTTGTAAGTAGTTCTATCTCCTCAGGATTTTCTTCAATTACTGATTTTAAACTTTTATCTTCACTAATTAATTTAATGAATGATAAACCATTTGGATACGATTTTCTATTAAATCTGTCTTTTGTTATTACAATATCGATTTCCATAAAGTATTTTTAAAATTAAAATAACCAAGTTAAATAAAAAAAAGGTTTATTTAGCGAAATGAAGCTAACAAAGAATTGATGCTAGGAATACTTGGACTAGGAGCAATTTTTGTGAAGCTGAATGAGATAAATGTTTATCGTTATCGTTTTAATGCAAAATGACCTTTTAATACTCTATCATCTTGAAGTTTAATCACGTACCAATAATCTTCTGATGGCATATTTTGCCCATTGTATTTACCGTCCCATCCTTGACTTAAGGGACTGATTTGTTTTAGCAATTTACCAAATCTATCGAAAATATGAATGCTTGCATTTTGGTAGAAGTTGGAACTTACTCCGTCCATATTCCAATAATCATTGTAGCCATCATCATTAGGTGTAAAATATTTTGGTATTCCTAAAACGCTTACCTCTTTTGGTACTATACCACATCCGTTTTTATCTTTTACATAGACGGTATAAATTCCAGGTAAAACATTAGAAAATAAGTTTGAAGTTTGATAATTTGTGTTGTCCAAGCTATATACATAATCACCAAGGCTAGAAGCAGATAATAAAACAACAATAGAATTTTCTTCCACTAAATCATTTACAATAACGGAATCAATAATAGCTTGATTAGAAGCAATCACATTAATAGTTCTTATAGTATCACAACCCAAAGAATTAGTCACTTTAACAGTATAAGTTCCTTCTGTGTTTACGGTTAAAGTATATTGATTGGCTCCGGCTATTAATACATTATTGAGATACCAAGTATATGAAAAGTTGTTTATAGTTGTACTATCTACCAAACCTGCATCAATAACTTTAGTAAAAGTTGGGTTGTTGCTACATACTAATTCGTTTCCAAACAAACTAACATTTGGAATTGGATGAACAATAAAAGGAATGGTCATTGTAGCCTTACAAATACTATTATTAGGGTTTATTACTTCTACCAAAACATTTTGAGTTGCTGTTGTGAATGGATTAGAAAGTGGACTTGGTAAAGGATTATTATTTTGATCGTAATAGTTTACAATCATTCCTGTTTGGCTACCCAATATTGCGGCTTGAAAACCTGTTGTATCAAAAGCAAATTCTCCGTTTTGTAAACTCGGACTTGTTTCATCTTCATCACAATATGTTGTTGCTGTTATTGGGAGCGCAAAGGCTTCAGGCAAATCATCAACAATGAATTGGATAGTAGTGTTATATTCGCATTGCTTTCCATAATTGTTCTTAACTTTTACATTAATAATTTGCGAAGTAATAGCAAAAGGATTGCTTAATACAATTGGATTCCCATTACTATCATAGTAAGTTACAATAACATTGGTCAATCCATTTAAAAATGTTGCTTCTAGAGTTGTGGTATTAAATGCAAAAACGCCGTCTTGATTATCATCACAATGTCTTATTGTTAAAGGCTGTACAATTGGAATTCTATCTGCTTTTAAAGTAATATGATGTCCCAATCCCAAACATTCATTATTGATTTGACTATCTACACGAACATAAATATTTTGTGCATTGGGATAACCTACATTAGTGTAATTGGAGGTATTTACAATTTTATTACTTTCAGAAAGCGCATCTGCTAAATTATTGTAAAAAGTTACATCAAGCAATTGTCCTGAAGGGTAAAGAGCTCTTACTTGACTCTCGGCATCACTAAAATTGAAAGTGGTAATTCCATCAGAATTTGAACCAGAAAGAGTATCATCACATTCATGGTAAGTAAGCTGAAACGAAGTTGGAATTGAAGTTGTTGAAACTTGTAAATTCACTGAAGCAGTTTTGTAACAGCCATTAGTATTTTCAACTCGTGCATAAACGATATCATTATTTATAATCTGATTTGTATAGGAATTTATATTGGTAATAGAACTACTCTCATCTTGTGCTTGAGCTAAAGTTTCGTGAAATGTGATACTTAATCCTGTTGGATTAGATACAAATAATGGAATAGTTTCATTCAAATTAAAAGCAATATAACCATCATTATCATCATCGCATTGTTTTAAGGTTACTGTATTGGTTAGTAATGTGGGTTTTGGATTAATAATAATTTGATTAGCATTTGACCCAATACCAAAAGGAGTTACAACACTTATACTAACATTATAAGTACCTGCATTTGCATAAGTATGAACTGGATTTATACTATTTGAAGTTGAGCCATCCCCAAAATTCCAAGTAGCAGATAACACTGTTTGATTTGTTGAAAAATTAAAAACGGAAGGCTCTCCAAGACAATTAGAATTAACAGTTATTGAAGGTGTAAAGAAAAATGATTGATTGAATGAAGGTAAACCTAGTTTACTTTTTTTACTTCCAAGATAGAAGCCATCTAATAGAAAGTTACATCCTAATCCAAGAACATTTGGATCATTAATTACTCCTAGATAAAATCTACCTCCAAATGCTATATAAATTTTATTATCTGGTCCTACTTGCATTTGACCTGGAATATTGCCATCATATATTGTAATTTTTGAACTTGGAATAACTGAAGAGTTTAAATTAAACTGATGTATTTTACCAAATGTATTTGATATGTATAACAATGATTCGTCTGGAGAAAAAGCAACACCATATAAATCTCCGCCTTCAGTAGTAAGAGTAACTACATTTGATAATACACCAGTTGAATTATTGAAATTAAAAAGCTGAGCAATATCTGAAACACTAGTAAATGCTAGTTTTGAACCGCTAGGAGAAATTTTAATTGTACCTGCAGCAACATAATCTGTTGAGCTTCCTGTAATAACTTGACCAATAGAGGTAATTACTGGATTCAAATTTAATCCAGACGAAGTAAGTTGATAAGTTATAAAATTATTACTATTCCATCCATGTGTAATTATCCAATAATCCTGTCCGTTAGCATGCTTGGTAATTCCTAAATTTTCAATTGTTGGTGTATAAACTAAAACATTTTTATCAGTTGTTATTGCTCCATTACCACTATCTAAATTCATATCTACTATTGAATACCTAAAGCCGTTGGGGTCATGTTCATTATCTGTAGTGAAAATGTAATACAGATTGCTTGACCCAGGTTTAGGAACAATCGTTGCCGATTGTGTACTTGAAGGATGTCCCAATAAACCCGTGCCATTTACCATAATAAAATGATTACGATTATACACTGTAATGCCATCTGTATAAAAAAGTAGTTGGCCAGTATTATCTGAAATAGTAGCGCAACCTTCATCTGTTATTAATTGACCATTGATCAATGCAACAGGATTACCACTGTTAAAATCTAAACCTGCATTTTGACCAAAATACCAAATGTTGGCTTCTCCTTGAGCGTGAGAAACCAACATTGATAAAATGAAGATTATTGAAAAAACCTTTTTCACTATATAACTATTTAGAAGGCAACTCCAATGCCAATATTAAATAGTGTATTATTACTTGAATTCGAACTACCAATATCATCTTTTTCTTTGGCAATCAATAATGTTAGATTTGCATCAACAAAAATATTTGTTTGCAAAAAATATTTTAATCCCGGAGATATTGTAAAACCATTTGTTTTAATCTCACGCTTTGGAGTTGTAAACGATCCTATAATAGTAGGTTTAAATTCAAAAGCATCAAAATAGTATCCTAAATTTATATAAGTATTAAACTTGTCGTCTTTAAAATAATGAGATATTCCAATGTTTGGATTAAAACCCAACTTATTAGAAAAATTAGCACTTTCTTTCGAGCCAAAATAAAAAACTCTTACACCTCCATTCAAATTCAATTGATCCCATTTTTTTAATTGATAATTTGCATAACCATTAAATGGATTTCTAAATACCTCATTGTCATTAATTAAGGAATATGAAATACCAAAATGAAACTTTCTATCTTGATTCTTTTGTGACATTGAAAGATAACTTACAAGACAAATTAAAATTGTGACAATTTTGTTCATGATTATTTATTTTTAAAAATTATTTAAATACTTATTCTCTGTAATTTACAGGATTACTTTTAAATTTATTAAACTCAGTTAAAAATTCTTCAAAACTATTAATTCTCCTGTACTTCTTATAAACCATCCTAAATGCATTTTGACGGATTTTATCGAGATTATCATTGTAAATAGCTTGTTTAAAGACTATTTTTTTTTGACCAAACCTACTTTCATAAATAAGAATATATGATGCATTTTTATCTTTATTTAAAGTCACACTTTTTGTCTTATTTACAAATGAAACTTCATTTTTCTCATTTATAGTTTTATTTAATAAAACATGTTCTCCACCATATTTCATAGAAGATCCTCCAATTTCAATCAATAAATTATCATTTAGTGGATTTTCAAAATATAAACTTAATGCGCCACTTTTTCCACAATAAATCTCATTGCTATTTTGTGGTACAAAAAAGTTAATACAAAAAAAAGATAAAATAATATACTTCATAACTATTGTTTTTTAATTAAGAAATGACTTAAATACGTTCTAAACCCTATATCTCTTAAATATGCTTGCCCAGCAAGAATATAGGGATGTAATCCAATATTAAAAAACCCTGAACGTGTTAAAGCACTACTAGTGACTGTAACACAACTTTTAAAGTATAAATTATACTTGGGAGTTTTACTTAATAGACTTAATGAATAGTCATAAATTTTATCGATATTAATTCCTGTTATATTAGTTCGCCATATTGGGCTTCCATCTGTTAGGTGGTTTGGCCATAATGGATCTCCTGGAACTCCCTTAAATGGATTATAACTAAAGCCACCATCTGGACCAAAAGAGACTAAGGAGCTATCTGTTGTAGTTCCTGTTTCTACAATAGCTGAATGTCCAATTTCATCAGAATGTTCAGTAACTAAATCAACATTTGAAATTTCATCAGGGTTAAAACCTGCCATAATATCATTGAAATTTGCAATTGCTCCTAAGGTATAACCGACAGTTTCCATAAATGAATTACCTTTTTTAAATAAATAACCAAACTCACCTGTTGTAAAATTTAGAGATGAGAAACCAAAACTAAGCATTATATCTGTTTTACCACCTGTATAAATATGTGTACCCATCCCATTTATTATTGAACCTACAAGAAGTGCTTTAGTATTTGCAAAAGCGACACCTGAAGTTGCTATACCATTTGAAACACCTCCAGTAATTCCACCAACAATAGCGCCTCCAATCATATACCCCAGTGTTTTTATATTTAATTCCCATTTAGTTGGATTAAGCTCACCTCCATTTGCAATAACACCACCACTATAAGCACCAATAACTGCACCAATAATTACAGGAATCCAAGCAAACTCGCCACTAGCATCTGTAAATTTTAATGGGTTATTAAGTACATAAGAGTATCTGTTAAAATTCTGAGTATTTAATGGATCCTGGACAAAATTATCAGGTTGTAAAAAGCGATGTACCATAGGATCATATAAACGAGCATTCATGTGAATTAAATTTACTCCTTGTAAATGCTCATGTCCTGTATACCCTCTGTCTATAACAGTTAATCCAATTAAATTATTTCCATTACCATCTTGTACTCTTGTTATATTACCCCAAGCATCAAATAATCTTTTTTCAACAACTGTGCCAGATTGATTAGTTACAGCTACAATACTGCCTAGGTAATCTCTATGGATGTATAAGTATTGTTGAGTTGTACCATCACTTTTTAATACCACCGGTGCAGTATAGGCATCACCTCCAATATACGTTATAAACTCAACTGTACCATTTACCATATCTTGTTTAATTTCCATACTTCCATCAGTTGAGTAATGTTTTCTGAATCTTCTAGATAACTTATCTACCTCTAAACTTCCGTAATACATTGTAGAACGGCTATTGTTCATATTGTAAATAAAACTTAGTTTATCTTTTCCTGCCTCAATAATATTTATAGGACTTTTAAATGCATTGTAGCTGATGTCTAAATCCGCTCTACTCAAATAATAATTTGCTGCATCAGAATTTAGTTCAACAGAAGTATTTTGAAATGGCTTAGGCGTGATTGTATAGTTGTAACTTCCTAAATTATTATCATCAATTCTTCCAAGCGCATCATATGTTTGAGATTCTTCTTCCTCCATTGTAATTTTAATATCATCTAAAGACAAAGCCATAAAAGCAGATGGATTTGAAGGATTTCTCATTAAGAACATTACATAAAGATCTTGTAAATTTCCTGCGCCAATAGTTGTTCCATAAGAAAAATTACCATTACCTATTGGCATACCCAAAGTGGTATAACCAACAGTGGCTCCTGTAGAAGGATTCTTAGAATAAAATGATATATGAACTGTAGTTCCAGCGCTAGCCGATGCTATTGTCAACTTTCCTTTTATATTTATTTTTTTTCCAGTAGCGGCATTACTAATAACTAATTTTTCTGTTCCTTTTCCACTAGCCCCAACAACTCCTGAAACATTTAGTTGATTAGATGACCAACTTACAGAAGCAGCATTTACAGTTTGAAACCCTTGTAAATTTGCATTAAAATTGCAATCGCATAACATTTCTCCTGTTTCTTTCCATGAAGTCAACCTATTTAAATTATCGTAGGTAAAATCTTCGCGATAATCAAACATACTATTATAACGATAGGACAAATTACCTTGCTGATGAGCGAAAGTAGTATTTAAAGTCATTACATTAACCAAAGGAGCCGTTGTCTTATCATGTTTAAACTGAGTAGGAAATCCATATTGGTCATAAGTATTAGTAACTGAAATTCCGTTTCCGTAATTTGCAGATAATAATTGACCTTTTGCATTTACCTTCGATGTTTGCCATAAAACCTGACTAGTTGCATCATCTAAAATTTGCCAATGATGACCATTTTTATACGTGTTTTTTACCCACTTAGATGATTGTTTATTATCTAATGTATTTACCGCAGTAAATAATTCTTTGTCAGGTCTACCAAAAGCATCAAATTGAGTTGCTTTTTGGTAATATGCATTAAAACCACTTTCATCATTAAAATTCATTCTCTTATAATTGTCATAACCATAAGAATATAATGTATAGAAACCACCTGTAAAGTCATCATACCTTACATTCGTCAACAACTTTGTAGTAGGATTGTAAGTATATGTTGTTTTAGTATTTGTAGGATCACCACCAGTTCCTGCAATTGTCTTTTCAGTAACTTTTCCAAAATTGTCAAATAAATATGAAGTTTCTCCCTTAGGAGTGATCTCTTTTTTAATTTCTCCAAATTCATTGTATTGATATTCATAAGTACCAGCACTAGGATCAATTAATTTAGTTTTTCTACCCCAACCATCTTGTTCTACATCAACTATAACACCGCCAAAATTTGATTGTTTTAAATTTCCGTTCGCAAAATATTGGTAGTTAATTGTACCTCCGTTATCGGTCATAGAAATAACATTCCCAATTGAATTTTTAATTGAAGTAGTATTGCTAACTCCATCGCTTGCATTTGTTGTTAAGCCAATGTAATTAATATTTGATGTTTTACCTGTTTGTTCAACAACTTGAATAATTCTACCATATGCATCATAAGTAGTAGAATTAAATAAACCTGTCCACTGAGGAAGAAGAGATAATTTAGGTTCATAAGATTTTTTTAGTCTATCATAAATATCATATTCATAAGTTTTCCAACTGCTATTAGATTCTGAAGTGGTTGCATCATTAATTGTTCTAAATCCATCAGCTATTTTTCTGCCCAAATCATCATACCAAACAGAAGTTGAAGAACTATCATCACCAGTGATTCCTGTTGCAAAAAAGCCATTCGAACCTGCACTCAACCATGAATATGTATAATTTAAGTTCTTACCTAAATAATCAGTCTCTTTTGTTTTTTTACCCCAAACATCATATAAGTATGTTGTAATTAAAGGATAACCAGCATTTGAGGGAAGTGTTTTTGTTAAAAGTAATCCATTACTTGTGTTATAAGTATATGAAGTTATTAAACCTTCAATATTGATACTAGATAATAAAAATCTTCCTGTAGTATCATAAGTAAAATTAGAAATTCTAGGAGTTAAACCAACTGCTGTAATTTTCTTTTGCGTTGTATTTCCAAAAGCATCATAAATATTATCTTCAGTTAAATAATTTGTTAAATGTCCTTTCTTTTGAATTTTAGAAACTAAATGAGCCGTATTATAAGTATAAATTTCCTCTCCAGTCATTGTGTCACCATTATGAGAAATGGAACTGTTTTTCTTTTTAACTCTACCTACAATGTATGTTGGACTTGTAGTTGATGGGAAATATTCAATATTAACTATCTCAGTTTTTTCAGGTGTTGTGCCATTTTTAGAAATCGAAGTGGTAGTAAGAGGATTATTATTAGTGTCATAGATAGTGGAAACTTCTTTGGATGTACCGTCTAAACCATTTGTTGAAATTGTGGTCGGATTATAAATTTTATACACTTTATTAGTTAACAATTGTTCAACATATGACATGCTTGTTTTATTAATAAAGTTACTAGGTGTATAACTTGTAAAGTTGCCAGAAGTCTCGCCTAAAACTGTATATGTTTCTGTTATAGCTCCTCTTTTTGTAATATCATGTTTAGATACTGAAGTAATAATAGAATAATCTTGATTATACCAGTTTGTTTTTGCCAAACCTCTAAATCCTAAAAATCCTAATCCTTCAAGATTTGAAACAGCTCCATAGTATTTAAATTTTTGCTCTTTAGACTGATTAGCTGAAACTTGCTCAATTTTAGAAACAACCTGATAACTATTAACAACTTTTAAATCAAAATTTGGATAATTTTCCGTGTAGGTTGATGGATCGAAAGGAATATCACAATTGTATGGTAAATTACAATATGAGTTTAAAGGAGCATAAGTAATAACTTCTTTTACACCACTACCAAGAACAATTTCTTTTAGTCGGGTATCTCTTCTATTATCTTTTGTTGATTTAAAAGTTCTGATTGAATTTCCAGAAATCAAACCATACTCTAAATTTTGATTTAAATTGTTGTGGTCAAGAAACAAAGGCATTGGGTATCTATTTATACCGCCAACTTGAGCATTTACATATACTTGATTAAAAGTAATTGCTGTTCCATTAAACCCTTTATTTTCAAAAACTCTAAACAGTGTAACTTGAGGAGTACCATTAGCACAACCACCACCAGAATAGCATGTATAATTACCTTGCAAAATAATATCAGTCTTACCATCGCCATTAATATCATTTGCAACAAATGCAACTTCTTGCAAACTTTTTGTCAAGACATCATAACCAACAATACCAAAATATCCAATTACTGATGTTGCAAATGGAAATCCTATTCCAGTAGTAACTTTCTGAAAACTATTACCTTTAGAAAAAAAGAAACTCCAACTATCCGTATTATCAGCTTGAGGAATTACAAAATCAATTTTACCATCACCATTAAAGTCACCCATATATCTAGGCTTATCTGACAAGATACTTGCATCAGGTAAATTAATACTTTGAACTAATTGTTTATTATCATTCAAGTAATATGTTTTAACGCTACCTGAATCAAAAACCATCAAATCTGATTTTCCATCACCATTGACATCTGCTACAGTAAATTTTGAATTTGAAGTAACTTGAAGATAACCTGCGATATTTATATAATCTGTAGTTATTCTTCTATCCAAATCTAAAAAATATGACGTTCCGCCTGGACTTGAATATGTTGCATTATAGCCGCTACATCCACCAGTAAAATAACTTACAGTTACAGGTTTCTCAACAATAATAACATCCGTCAAACCATCACCATTAAAATCTCCACTTAAATATTCCTTTGGAATATCTCTAATAATTTCATGATATACTGGTTCGTTTGGGTCAATAGGGTCTGGCAGCATTTTCAGTCCAATATAAGGATCTACACCTCCGCCTGTATTACACGGATCAGTCCAATAACCGAATGTAAATTTAGGGAACTGAAAGGTTCTAGCATATTGAAAATATATTGGGTTAGCTATACCAGTTGAATAATTATTAAATGTTGTAGTATTAGTGGTACTATTTGTTTGAACAGCACACCATCCTTGCATTGGCATTAATTTATTATTCCAACTTAACCAAGAAGTTGGAAAGATATCTGAAAAAGAGCCAAGATTGTGTTCACTACCAATATTTAATGTTGACCCTTCTATATTTGTATAAAGCCAATATTTCTTTTTTGCATCTGTTCCAGTAGTAGGATACAAAATGAAGTCCATATTTCCATCACCATCAAAATCACCACTTACATTACTTGAGTTTGTAAAATTAATACTGTTTACGTTTAAAGTTATTGGATTAGAAATTTGAAACAAATCACTATTTGTAGTGGTGTCATAATTAAAAATGGTTGGGTTATAACTCTTAGTATTGTCGCCACTTTTTTCTGTAATACTTTTCAACCTTTCATATCCTAATGAAGTTGTTTCATGAGTAAGCAAATAATTTCTGAATCCAACATTATTTCCTTTAACATTAATCTGACTTAAAATTGTATTTCTTACAAAACTTTGCCCACCAATATAAGCTTGTTCTGATCTTTGTCTTGTTTTGTAAACAAACGCTATTTCATTTATAGGAGTTGTTGTTAATCTTGTTCCATATTTAATAGTGCTAATAGATAAATTATTATTAGAAAGTACATAGTTATATGAGATTCTAACACCTTGTGGATTTTGCCAATAAGTTATTGCCCAGTCCGTCAAAGACCTAGATGTAGTAGAATTACCATAATGCGCTATAGAACCATCTGGATATTCAACAATAAAATAAGCAGGGCCATAATTAGCTCCACTTGGATGCACACCATAAGATGTTATTTGAACATTTGAAAAACTCTCAGTTTCATAAACCGTACCATTTGCACCATATACTCCAGATGTACCATTTTTAATCACTAATCTTTGACCATCAAATGCATACTTATCTAAATTATTAAAATCAATAGCATCAATAGTATTATCATGAAATTTAGTAGCTGGAATTCTTGTGATTGACGAAATCCCAGTTATATTCCAGCCAAAACCAGCTAAACCATTTCCTCCTTGACTATTATAGCTTAAAGCTATTTGAGGAATAACTCCATTAATCCCAGCCGGAACAGCAATAGGAATATTATATGTTGCACTACCTGTTAGTGAAACTTCAAGTTGACCTTCTGTTACTCCAACTTCACTAGAACTACCAGTTGGAGTACTAGGTGTTAAACTTGTAGTTTGAGTTGAAACTTTCTTTGCATTAATGTCAGTTGTTTGAGTATCCATTCTTTTTATTGGAACAACTCCCGTTGCAGGAGAATTACCAAAAACATTTTCTTGAGAAAATGAAGTAAATGAATTTAGAAATATTAAAAATAATAGTAACTTTTTCATAGCCTAGTTTTTAACAATTTTTATAGTTTTTTGTTCACCATTGATATAATTCAAGTTTAAAAAATAAACTCCAATTGGATATTCCTGAAATGAAATTAATAATGAATTTTGCGATAAATTTTCTTTTATAGATTTCAACACTTGACCATTCAAAGTAAACACATCAATGCTTGAAACTTTATTATCATTTATTAAATCCCATTTCAAATACAATTCTTCTTTAACTGGATTAGGGTAATAAGAAATTACGTCTTCAGGAAAAAATTTTTGAAAATCTGATTCGTCAAGTTTTGCAATTTCCTTTACTGGCTGGTTTGCTGTTCTTGAAGGACAAGTTGGACACCAAGTTCTTAAAACTTGATTGCCTGCTGAATCATAATTAAAACGAATTTTTTGGGCATTAGTAATTGTAATGCAAAAAAACATTGAAAAAAATAGAAGTTTTCTCATAAATAATTTATTTAATGGATTTAGAATGCAATTATATTACAATCGTTTGTTTCAAATATCTCAAAATGTAATAATTCAATAAAATGAGATAAATTTTTAATGAGTATTTTTTTTAAATGTAGTTGGTGAAATACCTGTGTGCTTTCTAAATGCTCTATAAAAACTAGCATTTGAGTTAAAACCTGACTCAAGCCCTATAGATGTTATTGTATAATTTGAATAGTTTGAATCATTTAATTTTAATTTTACATTTACAACTCTTACGGAGTTTAAATAATCATTAAAACTTATATTATTATTGCTAATTATTTGAGATAAATAATTACTACTTATATTTAACATTAATGATACTTCGTTTAAATTTAAATTTGGATTCATGTAGTTTTTAGAAATAATATCTTGAAATTCTGTAAATTTTTTTTCTTGTTTTAATCCTTTATTCTTTTTTTTAGTTTCATCAAAATAATATATAATATCATTTTTCTCGGAAATAATTTTGTTTCTAATTTCTATTCTTTCAACATGTAAGTTTGATTGAAATAAACCCACATATGATAACCAATAGATAATAATTGAAATTATCATCCAAATAGGGTAATAAATTGATAAACTAACATCAGTGTTCTTTCCATCAATTGTTATATCCTGCATTAAATAAATTTCTGCAATCCATATAACACAAGCTGATAATCCAATTATTAGAATTTGTTTTAGCCACTTTGTTTTTTGTTTAACAAACTCTATCTTAAAAACATTGTTTCTATGTTCAAAGTTTTTAACTATTAACAATGTTAAGATTATTAGAAAAAGAGAATAACTATTTGAAGAAATTTCTTCAATAGTCATATATGTATCAATGAATTTAAAGCTAATAAATTTATTTTCAAAGAATAGTTGATCAAGTGAAATTGAAATTTGAAATAGAAAATCAATAAAAAACGGAATTAATAATGAAATTTTAATTTCCTTTTTTACATTAATACCCAAATATTTATTTACAAAAAGATAGAACATTGGAATAATTAAAAACTCACATGGAATTCTAAACCAACCTAAAAATGGGAATAAGTCTTCTAAATTACTATCAATTATCCAATATTGTAGATTACTAAATGATAAAGAAAAAGAGGTGTATGCCAAAAAAGAATTTGTTTTGGAATAATATTTTTTATTAAAAAGTATAACCAATCCAAAGATAATTCCTTGAATAATCCCCATTAGAATTATTATATTCCAAATATTTATGTTTAAATCTTCCAATTTTTGAAATTTAAATTATATAAAAGACAATTATACAAAAAAGCTACTCAATGAAAAATTTAAATTACAAAAAACAAAGAAAAATAGTAAAGAAAAAAAAAGGAAAAAAGTAGGACCCTTACTTTGAAAAAAAGATATTTTATTTTTTCAAATAGAAAACAACTTATTTATATTGTGCTTTAAGTGCAAAATAAAATAAATCACTTTAAATTATATAAGCGTTTCGTCAATATCAAACTCTTTTCCTACTATTTTAAAGATTATTAGATTGAAACAAATTTGGAAAATATAGAACCAAAAAAGTTCAAAACAATGCAAAATAGTTATTAACCCATTCGATAAACTCAGGGCAGGCTATGAAGCAAACAAAGAAGCTGCTTTAGGAATACTTGGACTAAAGACGGTTTTTGTGCAGGTGAATGAGGTAATAATTATTTTATTACATTATCTAATTAGAATAAAGAACCCCGTGGAATGCATTTTGCTGATTTAGTGAATAGTGATAAAGATGTTTGGTCTAAGTTTGTGAAGGATTAAGTGAAATTTGTGAAATCATGCAAATAAAGATGTGAGTACTAGAATACTTGGACTAAAGAAGGTTTTTGTGCAAGTAAATGAGGTAAACATTATTTTATTAAAAAAATAGTCAAAATAAATAAATTAAAATATCGAATATTGTAATGCAGAATGATGCAAAAATGATATTTTTGTTTTTATGGATAATTCAATAATTTATTTAGACAATAACGCTACAACACCTCTTGATAAAAGAGTGTTAGATGCTATGTTGCCATATTTTATTGATGATTTTGGAAATCCATCAAGTACACATAATTTTGGGAAAAATTCTAGAAAAGCTGTCGATACTGCTAAAAAGAATATTTCAACTCTTATTAATTCAACCCCCCAAGAATTAACTTTTACTTCTGGTGCAACTGAAAGTATAAATATTGCTTTGAAAGGTCTTGCATTGCATCCAAGTAACGAAAAACAACATATTATCACTGTAAAAACAGAGCATAAAGCTGTGTTAGATACTTGTAAATATTTAGAAACTGTTGGATTTGAGATAGATTATTTACCAGTAAACAAAGAAGGATTAATTGATCTCAGGCAATTAGAAGAAACAATTAGAAAAGACACATTAATTGTTTGTATAATGTGGGTTAATAATGAAACTGGAGTAATTCAACCAATAAATGAAATAAGTGAATTGGTGCACAATGCAGGTACATTATTTATGACAGATGCTACCCAAGCTGTTGGCAAAATACCAACCGATATTATAGAAAATAATATTGATGTAATGTGTTTTTCTGCACACAAAATGTATGGCCCAAAAGGAATTGGAGCTTTGTTTGTGAATAGTGAATCTGTTAATAAAAAACATATATTACCACTACAACACGGTGGCGGACATGAAAATGGTTTGCGTAGCGGAACATTAAATGTACCTGGAATAGTTGGTTTTGGTAAAGCTTGTGAAATAGCATTTAATGAAATGAAAACTAACGCAACAACTATATTAAGTTTGAGAAATAATATTGAAAATAATCTATTGAACATTAAAGGTTCTTTCGTGAATGGTAGTAAAAACCAAAGATTATATAATACTTTAAATATTTGTTTGCCAAATTTTGATGCAAATGTTTTTATTGGTAAAAATAAAAATATAGCTGTTAGCAATGGTTCGGCTTGTACAGCTGCATTGGTTGAATCTTCACATGTTTTGACTGCTCTGGGATTAAGTGAAGATGAATCTTTGGGAAGTTTAAGAATTTCTATAGGAAAGATGAATAATGAGAATGACCTTCAATTATTGATTAATGAAATAAACAATGAACTTAATACTGAAATGGTTAAATAAAAAAAGATGAAGTAAAATTAATTTCACTTCATCTTCATAAAAATTTTATCACTTAAATTAAAATAACCAAGGCGTTACTTTATCCCAGAAGATTTCTAATATTCTTTTTGCTCTCAATTCCACAAAAGCAGCATTCCAAGTATTGGTTTCGTCAAATGTTACAATGCTTGAAATATGGTCGTTATATGAACTGGCTTGTAATTTTTGAATAGTTACATTACTTAGTATAATTCCATTTGAACTTGCTTTATTTGCTAACTCTTGTAATACATTTGGATCTTTTTCACTTAAATGACGGTAATATAAATATTTCTCATTCCAACCCCTGTTACCAGCAGAAGTATTAATGTCCGGTGGTAATAATGTTAAATTACCAATTGATTGAAAAAGTTCATTTTCAATATTATATAAACTATCATCCCAACTATCATCATTTTTTCTAGGTGCAATATGTTCTATTGTACTTAAATCCGAAGAATTCCATCTTTCTAAATTTAAGTAATTAATAGTTCCTTTTACACCAGCTTTCATAAGTCCTTTTGATAGAGGATCGGGAATTGTATCATGTGCAGATACAAAAAGTGCTAATTTACAAACACTAGTAGATTTATTATATTTTAATTCAACAAGAGCCCTTTGAAACCAAACATTATGTTCATCAATTTCGGCTGTCGCTAATGCTGCTTTTAAGTGGTCTTTTACTTCTTGAACAGTAATTTTTTTTCTATTTAACCAAGATTTACTTTCTCCTTTAAAAAATTCTCTGTAAACATTATCTAATCCTGTATTACTTCTTGAAGAACGCCATATAGCGTAAAATGCAGCAACAGCTTTAGTTACTTCAATAAAATCTTGAATTGAATTTTGGGAACCAATAATAACTTCTTTATAAAAATGACCAAGAATTGTCCAAGCCATTTTATGATTACTATCCTTTAAAAAGAGTAACAGTAAACTAGCTAAATCGGCATCTTGAGCGCCGGTAATTAATGGAATAGTTTGCAAATCTTTACCATCATATTCGTTTAAACCAACTCTGTAAAATTCGGCATAATCTCCAAAGAACCCTACAAAAGCTGTCTTATCATTATAATCTGTTAAATCTTTGAAATGTTTATCTAACCATTTTCTTTGATGGCTGAAATGACTTGACAATTTAGAACCATCATAAGAAATTGCAAACGAGGTTAAAAAATCATTAGTCAATTTACTTTTTTGTTGAGCAGTAACTGATTTTTTAAATAATTCTTCTACTTTAGAAAAACCTCTTTCATTAGCTGAACCTTTAAACTCTTTCTCTCCTTCTTGTGTTTCAACAACAACAGCTGGTTTAAAAGTTTCTATTGCTGTTAAAGGAGTACCTGTAGCGTTTAAGGATTGAAACATATCAAATGCCCAATCATCATTACTAGGTTGTATTATTGTAAAGCAGCATCTTTCTGTTAAATAATGACAAACAGAAAAAAGTTGAACTAATTCGCTAATTATGTATGAAACTGATTTTTTTTCTATTATTTCTTGTTGATTGACTAACTCTTTTAAATGAGGTCGCTCATATAACCAAATATGCTCTTCATCAATATGTTCTAATATCTTCCAAGAAGGAATAAAATCATCATTATTGATTCTATGTGCTTCGATTACTTTTCCTTTTAACCAACCATCTATTGATTTAATATTTTGTACAATATTTTGACCTAACTTTTCTTTGTCAAGAATTGGGTATTCTGAATCACTAGTAATTGCATTAATAAATGAGCCTAAATAATTTGCAATTGGAGAAGAATAATTATCATTAACTAGACCGTCTCTAGTCCATTTATCTTTTTGACCTCTTATTATTTTTGGTTTTCTACGTGGTGTTCCACGACCTAAATCAAGACTAAATATTACAATTAATTTCTCTTTCCAGTTTTCGCAAATTTCTAATATTTCATCTTTTAAAGGCTCTGTTGACTTAATTTTTTTACTAACTAAAGTGAGTTGTTTATACAATAAAGTTGCAAATATTGAAATAGTTGATAATCTCTGTTGTCCATCAATTAATTTATCTATACGAGCAGGAAGAGCTTGTGTATCTTGTGGTTGAATATTATTTTTATTTATTTCAGCAACAGTAATTATTGTTCCTAGAAATCTTATTTCATCATCATCTATACCTTCAGCTAATCTTTCAATTCCTTTAGAAATATCTTCTAATAATTGTTCAATATTATCTGAATCCCAACTATATTCTCTTTGATATAATGGTATATAAAACCCCATTCCTGGTTGTTGAAAAAAATCAAACACACTTCTATTTTCGGTTACAAATGCTTTCTCAATGTTAATCATATAATTAATTTATTTTTTAAACAAAGCAACTTGCACACCCTTCATCTTCAGAATCTGATAAGATATCTAGTAAATATGGTGATTGTGATTTGTTTTTACGTTCTGTTCTTTTAATGTAATCTTCTTTTATTCTAATAATTCGTTCTGGTCTAATAAGCTCCACTAGAGGTTCGTCTTGAATCCAAGTATAACCATCTTTTTCATATTCCATCGCTTTTTCAAATAGCTCTGGATGTTGCTCATACAACCATACCCATTCAATTTTTTGCTGATAAAAACAAAAGAAACAACCTGACCTACTGCGAGAATAGGAAGATTTTTTTCCATTTACTTCAAATTCAACGGCTTTATAATATGCTGGTACACCTACACCAGAATCTTCAAGAATTTTAAATATATCATCTCTTACTAAAATATCCTCATTGTCTATCAAATCAAAACTTGGTTCAGTTGATAATGGATAATTAGTTGTTTTAAGAAATTCAAAAACTGCTTTATTAAAATCTTTAATTCCTAAATCCAATAATTGATTTAATTTTTGTTGTTGGTTGTAAGTCGTTGATAATTTTAAGTTTATTACCTCATTTATGCGCTGGGATTTTTCATTTAATCTTAATCCAGAGTATATTTTTAAAACTGCATCAATATTTGAATTAGCTAAAAATTTTGAAATAACATCTTCACTCCAAATACTTTTTCTAAATGGAAATATAGATTGAATATTTGATTTTTTTGAAATATATCCTTCTCTATCCTCGTCTCCTCTAATTCCAACATAAGATATTACTGGGTCATTTCCAACAAATTTTTCAAATGGATCTAGTTTTAATTTTTTAGTACACCATCTAGCCGTAGATGATGGTAAATATCCTCCATAAGTTTTAATAAAATGGTCAAATGGTAATTCTGGACTATTATCTGCACCTGTCAATCTTATTATTTTTTTTCCAAGAAATATTTCAAGATTATCAATTAACTGATATGTTTCGTCTAACTCTTTACCTGTGTCAGAAGTATAATATTCTATATCTAAATTAGGGTACCTTTGTTTAACATATATTGCTAGTGCAGCACTATCTTTTCCACCTGATATACCTAAAACGTGTCTTACTTTACTCATTATTTTATCAGTTCTTTTAAAAGATTTGTCAATGCAGCAATATTTAAAGAATTATCGGTAGATAATTTCTTTCTTAAATCTTCTTGAATACTATTTATTTCCTGCTTTTTGTTTTTAGGTAAACGAACTAATTTTTTGCTAATACCATCAAAGAATGAATTTATCTGTAAATCAAAAACATCCTCTTTATCCTCTTTGAAATCTGATTTTGATAAACTTGTTAAACTGTCTAATTCTAAAATCATTTCTTTGAATTTATCATAAATCAAGATTTCTTCTTCGTCTTTTATTTTATCTAAAGTTGTATTGATTAGTGCTTGAACTAACGAGTTTAACCAAGCTTTCTTATCATCAATTTGAGAATCTAAACGTTGGATGAAAATCCTTTGGCTAGGAAGCAATAAATGCCTTCTTAATTTTTTATATCTGTCCTGTAAATTCTGTTTATATACTTCAAACGGCACTTCCTTGCCAATCAAATCAGATTGTATAAATAACTCAACTCTATTAATTAATTCCTCATAAGAAGTCCTAATATCCCTAATTGCTGTTTGAAGTTTAACTATGTATTTTTGCAAATCTTTTTTAGAAGATTGCAAATTTCCTTCTGAAAAACCTAATGCCATTGGAAAATCTTCAAAAAATGTTTTTTCCGGATCTTTTGATGAAGATATTACATTTCTAATTTCTAAAGCTTCTTTTGTTAATCGTTTAGTGTTTTTTGAATATTCAGGTAATTCTTTATAAAATGTTAGAAATGGTTTTATTGTTTCAATAAAGTTGGCATTGGTTAATTTTTCCTTTGAATTCTGATTTAGAAACAATCTATAACTATTGAAAATATCTAATTTTACACCTTCAATAGAAAAAGTTTTAATTTCATATTCTTCGGGATTCTTTACAAGCAAATCGAGGACTTCATCATTGATAAATGGTATGTATCCATTATTACCAAATAAAGCTAAATCGTCTCTCTTGATAAATAAAAATGTTGGTAACCAAAAATCTATTAGTCCTTGTTTAATTTTAAATGGTTTCTGTCTTAATAAATCAACAAAATCAGATAAATTTCTACGAGAAGTTTTTGCACTATCCAAAAACAATAGTGATAAATCCCATAAATGATTAAATCTATTTTGATCACTCGGAAAATAATCTTCAACTATTTCTTCTGAATACAATTTAATATTATTGTTTTCTAAAAGTGTCAAATAAATAGTTTTCTCTGGTGGAAATTTCTCTGTAGCAAAACCCAATTGAGGTTTATCCCAATTTGAAACAAGTGCTTTAAAATAGTTTCTTTTAGCAGTATGTATTGATGTTGAAATTTTATGTTTATTTACCAATTCATTGTTGAAAATAGGTGTTCTACTATAAATTTCATTACATATTTTAGATAGCTGACTATTGAACTCTTTCTTGCTTTTTATTTTAATTACTACGCCATTAAATATCCAAACAACTTCTGAATTAGCTCCGTAAAAATTATTTAATATCTTATGAGTTAGCAAATTTTGCTGATGTAGTACAATATTATTTAGCTCTCTTACTGCAACTTTATCTTCAGTATTCTCGGTTATTACTCTTTTTGTTTTTTCAATTTCAAATAATAACTCCTTTATTGATTTTGAATTTTTATAATAACAATATAAAACCGCTTCTTGATTATCGGCAGAATGTTGTTTTACTTCTTCTAAAATGTCTTTCTCATTGAATACTAAATTTACAAATCCATCTGTATCATCTACTGGAATATCATTTAT
>JAAFHW010000015.1:12982-15699 GCA_013298525.1 Flavobacteriia bacterium | reverse complement strand
GTACCAGTTTCATACATAACCTTTTTGGCTATAACTGGAGGTAATTTATAATATCTATTCAATAATGTAACTACATCGGTAACATCATCGACTTTTCCACCTGCTTCAAGTAATGCAGATTGAATGTCTAAATCTGTACCCTCGAAAAGAACAAACCTTTTGCTATAATTTCTATAAAGAATGATTTTTTTCTTTTCTAAATCTTCTATTAATGTTGATGCATTTTTTATACCTAAACATTTGTCAGCATAATTTACTAAAAACTTTTTATCTAAAGTTGCTCCAGCTTGTGCGTTAACAGTTAATAAACCAATTGATTTTATTAGTTTAGTATAACCGCTAATGTTTGTATCAAATGAATTTTCGACATTTTCTAATGCTGTTTTTATAGCTTTCCAAGACCCAAAATCTGGATTGTATCTCGAATTAAGAAATGAATAGTAATTAAAAATTAAGTAGTCATATACATCAGCAATAGTATAAAAACCCTCTTTAGATTGAATGTGCTGAAATAATCCTGTATGATCTGTTGATTCTAAAAACGAGAATAAAGACCTTTCATTTTGTCCATATTTTTGTAATGACAAAGTTAAAATATATGCCGAAATTGCATCTAATGGAAATAGTTTTTCAGCTATTTCATTAATATAATCCTCATTGACGATAAAAGCTTTAGATTTCATCAACAACTCTATTGCTTTTGTAATCTCTTTCGAATATTTTTTGGTTGAAGGTCTACCTGTTAAATGTTCTGATGCTAAAAATAAAAGCTGTTCAACAGGTTCGTTAAAAGTTATTTCTTTAAAACGCCCTTTTACTTTAGTCCATTCTTGTTTTTGAGATTGAGTTAAAGATAAAGCATAGGCATCAAAATTTTGATGAACTGTTGTAAAGAGTACAATGTTTAAATCAGGATTATTTGCAAACTCCGCTAATTGCTGGATAAAATACAATTCTTTTTCTGGCTCATTTTGCGAAGCATATTCTAAAAACTTACCAAATTCGTCAATAACCAGAAATAATATCGGATTGTTCTTTCCTAATTCGTGGTATTTATTAAATATTTCTGAAAATATATTTTCAGAAATATTTTTATTGCTTTTAACATTGAATATTTCAACAAAAGTCTCAGTAATTGATTTGTATTCTCCAACAATATTTACAAAATCGATAGTAGGATTTGGTAAAAGATTGATTCCAAAATACTTTTTATCGTTAGATAAACTTTGCTGAAAAGCCCATAGAAATGCACTTTTTCCAGTCCCATAAGAACCAATTATATTGAAAGAACGGTTTCCTTTTTTGAAATCATTTGCGATTTGATTCACAACACGATTTGAATTAGGTGTTGGAATATAATTTAGTTCTTTGCCTTTATCACGAATGATATTTACAGAAGTTGTGAATTTAATTGGCATAATAATTTTTTAAAATTTCAAATTTGTTAGGCTTTTCTTTGAATTGTAATTCTTTTATTCCTGCGTGGTCATTGAATGTTATGCCGTATTTATTGAATTTTTTGTTAGACGATATATTTTCAATTTTATTTATCAAACCAGTTCTACCAATTGCAAATACACTTCCAGCTTGATTAAACTCCTGTTCGATTGTATAAAGACTTATTGATTTATCAAAATTATCATTATCCAATATTGTGTAAAGCAAAACTTCATCAGGTATTTCGTTCTTATCTTCTGTAGAAATGGAATAAAAAGTAACAGTTTTATCATCTACTTTTCTTTTTTCCTCTTGTATAATATTCAATTCTGTAAGTAGACCTGAAAATGTATCTTCTCTATCTTTACTTTGTGCATCTGTTCGGATATACATTTTTGTAAGCACCTCAAAGTCAGTAGATACGGTATTTTTGTTGATTTGAGACATATTTAATTCCTCTGCTTTTCTAACTACAAAAGCTATAAAATTATCTCTAGTAAATTCTATTTTTTCCCTTCTAAACTCATTGAAAATCAAACTATAAGTAGAAGCTACGTTTTGTGTAATTAATTGATAATGTAGTAGCCAAAGAGTAGCTTCATCTTCAATATATGGGTCTTTTCCATTGTCATCTAAAATATAAACTGCAAAATCTGTTAATAACCCATCCTTATCAATAATTCCAAATGCTCGCATCCAGAAATTTATACTTGATACCATATTTTTACCAACCCCTAGTTCAACAACGGCATCATCATCTGTAAATTTTCTGCCTTTCTTAATAAAATCATAACCTTTTTTCAACCATAAATGCCTACAATGAAAGGTATCGTGTCCTGAAAAAGTTAGTTTATTTTGTATAGGTAAATTCTTTTGCATCATCAAAAAAGTATAATTTATTTAATTCATAAATTAACGCAAAATTAATCAAAATAACGCATTTAATGCGTTTTACTTTATTAACAAATATATAAAATCGCAAAGTCTCTGAATGTATGATGATTAAAGATAATTAAAATAATAATGTTGAAAACATAAACTTTCAAATAAAATTAATTTAAATAAAATCAATCAATTTTATAAATATTTAAAAATAATATTAGGGTAACGTTGGTACCCTAATTTTGAAAAAAAGATATTTTATTTTTTTAATTTGTAAAAAACTGATTTATATAGCTTTTTTGGTGCAAACAAAACTCACTGTTTTATTAATTTGCTTTAAATTGTTCTAATGTTACCCAAAAGTTTGAAATGAAAAAAAATAAAAAATGTTTGTGTTG
>JAAFHW010000015.1:0-12972 GCA_013298525.1 Flavobacteriia bacterium | reverse complement strand
CTATGAAAATAAAGTAAAAGAATGTAATTAAATGAAATAAAAAAAAGTGACTAAAATTAGAAATTAGTCACTTTTAAATACAATATGATTTTGTAAGTAAAAATCTTAATTAACACCTATAATTTTGTTTCTATTGTCTACTTCTTCGTAAGTGTTTTCAATAAGAGCATATACAAATATACCGTTTTTCTTTAGTCTTATGAAGTTGTGTTTTTTTAATGCTTTACCAAGTTTGTTTATTGTTCCATCATTGATATTAATTTTTGCCTTTTCAGCTAGTTTTGTTGCTATTTGTGAAGCGTTTAAGAATGAATTTGCTTTTTCCTTTTCACAAGGTTCAAACCACGTTAAAAGCAATTCTTCTTCTGGGCTTCGTAGTTGGTATTGTTCGTTATTTTCGGTGATACTTTTAATTTCTTCCTGGTCAAACCAATGTCTGAATCCACTTTTGAATAAAAACAAAGCTTGTGAAAAAACATCATCAATATTTACTTCGTGTTGGTATTGGATGCCTTCTAACTCAAAACATAGGAATCTTCTGCTTCCTGTACTATCGTTTAAAAATTGTGCTGTGTTAACACTACCTGCAAATGATGCGCGCCTTGGCATGGTTTCGTTGTTGTGTCCGTAGGCTTTTCGCATTCTTATTTGTGTTTTTGTAATGATTTCTTTTAAGCTGCCAATTTCTGAACGGTTTAAGTTTTCTAACTCGTCCAAATTAATCAACATACATTCAGCCAATTGTACTAAAGTATCTTTATTGTTTGGGTTTATGGTTCCTGAAAATAAATATTCTTTTAATTGTTTTGGTACAAGCTTTTCAACCCAAGTTGTTTTTCCTAATCCTTGTTTGCCACTAAAGACAATTACTGTGTGATTGATAATCTTTTCATCTAATACACAACCTACCATTGCTACAATCCATTTCTTAAAACATTGCTTCCAAAGGTCTTGTTTAGTAGTTGTAATTGTGTCGGCTAATTCTGTTATATAATCGGTTTTCTCATCATAAGTAGGCAAATTAAAAAAGTAATCTTCAAATGGATTAAAGAGCTGACAGAAATCAGAATAAAGCAAGTTTCTTAATGAAGATAGATTTGTTTTAATTCTTCCTTTTAAACATTCGCGCAACATTGAATTTTCAATAAAGTCATTCATTACATTCCACTTTTTTTTACCGAAATATTGGAACTCTAATTTACCAGAAACGATATTATGACGAAATACATATCTTGTTGATAAAAACAGCTCTAAACGGTCTATTTGTGTTGGTTTTGGTTTGTCTTCGTCGTCGTCTTCAGTTGTATCTGTTATTGAAAAATCGGATTTTGGTTTTGGTTTCTTTGCAGCTTCTACTTTTTCATTTTTACCGAATTCGTGTACATTTCCGTAGGCACTATTGATAGTTTGAGTAACTTCTTTTTCATCATAACCAAAATCAGTTAGAATAAAACTTAAAGCTTCTTGCAATGAAATACCTTTTCGGTTTAGGTTACAAGCAAGTTGATGTACGAATACGTTTCGGCTACCATTCACAAATTGCACTTTTTTTTCGGTGAATTTTATGCAGTGGTTGTAAATAGCTTCGGAATCAGTCGCAGTCACAGTCGCAGTTTTCAGTTTTGGAACTTCGACAAGCTCAGTTTGAGAAGATTGCTTCGTTTCACTCGCAAAGACTGTAGCGTTGTCATTAATGAAAAGATTATCATCCCAAGAGTAAAAACATAATCTTGTTATGTCTTTTCCGGATTTGTCTATTTCTAGATTTAGTAATTTTTCATAATGATCCTGGATAGCTAAAAAGGTTTCTTTGTGTCCGTTTTTGGTGCTGCATACTTTTACTAAAATCTTTAATCCATTGCCTGAAGGACTAATAAAACAAGCATATGTAAACTCGCATTGTCTAGTTGCATGATTGACTTTTACTAATTCTTTAGTATTTAATTTATCAATGTCTAAAATAATGCAATTGGAATATTCAACTAAAAACTCCATTTTTCTACCTCCAATAAATTTTCCTGAAGGTGTAAATGCAGGAAGTGATTTTTTTGCTTTTTCGTAGGCTTCCATTTTATTTTCAGAAAGTGATTTTCTTAAATACACTATTGCATGTTTGTACTTACCCGTTTTGATTTCATCCAAAATCATTGGTATTGTTTTGTGTTCTACAACTTCGTTGAAGTTTTTAAAAATAGTTACCATAAGGATAGTTTTCAGTTGTCAGTTATCAGTATTCAGTTTTGTTTCGTCAGAAAGTTTGCAGTCGCAAACTTCACATGTACCATTACATTTTCTCATACTATTTGCTTTTGAAAGATTTGTTGTAATGCTCTTGAAGTAGTTTCTCTACATCAGAAAGTTTGTAATAGATTTTACTTCCAACTTGACTGAATGAAATTTTGCCTTCGTCTCTCCATGTTTGAGCTGTGCGTTTTGAGATTTTCATTAGTAACAGGAATTCTTGATTGTCTAAAAAGGTTTCTTTCTTTGGGTCGGCTTTAGAATTTAGTTGACTTTGGATTGTGTCTAATTTTGACATTAAATCGCTGAACTGGTCTTTTGTGATGATAATTGCTTCCATTTTTTTAAAAATTTAAAAGTTATGGTGCAAATGGAAGAAATAGAAAAAAGTCCGATTAGTTCGGTTTAGTCTTATCGGACTAAAAAGTTTGTCAGGACTTATGAATAAAGGAAAGCAAAAAAGGTGTTTAAGACTAAAATCTAACTACAGAATCACTATTTGGGTCTTTGTCGGTGCGATTAGGTGAAAGATAGGTCTGAATTGTGGCTTGAGAAAGTAGTTGACCATTCTCATCTACAAAATTATCGCAGATAAATTGAGCCACATCTTTGATTTTATATTGGATATAAGGTTTGCCGTTTGGCTTAATATTTACCATCATTTGCTTAAAAGCATTGGTTACAATATTGATTGGACCATTTAATTGAAGTTTGATTTTTGGGTTTTCTGTTGGTCCTGGATTGTTTTCGTTTTGTGCTTTTTCTTTTTCAAAATCTGTTTTCATTCTACGAATGGTTTGCAGCTTTTCTATAAGTTGGTTGCATTGTTCATCGTAAGCCTGTAGTTTGCTATTGACTGAAATAATATCTGCCTGTTTATATTCAAATATTTCTTCGGTTAAGTATATTATTTTTTCGTTGAAATTTTCTAATGTTTCTATATGATTTTTGACCTCAAAAAATGAAAAATGCCTGTCGTCAGCATCAGCATTTATTAAACGTTTTGGAGTTGCTTTTGTGTTGGATTTTGCGCTTATAGATTGCAAATACTCTCTTTTCTTTTCAATAAAATGATACATTTTGTTATATCTACATATTACTTTGTTTTCTATAAATATGTCTTCGTTTATCGTTATTAGTTTTTCTAATTTATTAATCCATTTCAATTCATCCTTAACAAGTTCGGATTGATAGTTTATAAATAAGCCAAATTTGGAATGAGGCAATTCTAAAACTTTTTGAATTAAAGCTTTGCAATAATTTTCGAGATTAACGTTATCATCTATGATTATATCTAAAACAGGATTCAATGACTGTGAAGTAGTCACCGAAGAAAATTCTGGGAATGGAGTTGATTTTACTGTCATTCTGAATTAGATAATGTTTGTTAGATTAGTTTACTACTGCTTCTATAAAAAAATAACTGCTTATAATCATACTTCTACTAAACAAATCCTAACTTAACCCAAAAACTCAACTAGCATTCCACAAGATTTCTCTATAAAAATATTATAGCAAAACGACCTATTTTGAAATAAAAAAAAATCCTTATTTAAAGGATTTTAAAAGTAACTTATATAGCCTACTAAAATAGTTTACAATAAGTTAATTAATAAATATTTAACGCAAAACAGTGCAAAATATTGCATTTAAATAGAAAAAAATTAGTAAATATAATTGTCAACTGCATTGTCTAATTCTTCATTGATAATCTTAGCATATATTTGAGTTGTACTGATGTCGTTGTGATCCATTAACTTACTTACGTGTTCTATTCTCATACCATTATTTAAAGCAAAAGTATGTCTGCTAATGTGGAATGATATTGTTGTAGGTATTTCTAATGTTTTAGCTATTCTTTTAATCTGAAAATTAGCAGATTTATTAGCACTTTCTGAAAAAACATAACGGTACTCTTCATTTTTAAAGAATTGTTCTTTATTGGTTACAATTGGAAAGATAAAATCATCAGGTTCTGAATTCTCTTTTTTGTATTTCTGAATAATATCCCAAGCCACTTGACCTATTTTGAACTGGTGCAATCTTCCTGTTTTACGAATTACTTTTTTAATTCTTCTTTCTTCCTCGTTGAAATGTTTATGTTGAATTTCCAAAACATCACTAAAACGCAATCCGCCTGCGAAAATTGAAAAAATAAACATATCTCGATAGATACATGCTTTTGAGTTTTCTTGCAGCTTTAAATTGATTATAGCTTCAAATTGTTCTTTCTTTAAAAACTGTCTTTTACTTGCATCTTTTTTGAGTGTCAGTTTATTGAATGGGTACATATACTCTGGAATAATTTCTTCTTTAATAGCTTCTTTAAACATAATAGCTAAAATCATAATTGAATAACGTTGTGTTGAATTTCCGTTTTTTAATTCGTTACTCATATAACCAAGATAATCCAATAATAATGAAACTGTAATTTCATCAAAATACACATCCTTTGTACCAACCCATTTTTCAAATTTATCTAAATATACACCATAGGTTTTATAAGTTGAAATAGACACGCTGCCTTTTATTCTTTCACAATGCTTTCTTGAGTACGTGAAAAAATTTGGTACTTCTTTACCCTTGATGGCTTCTTTTAACTTTTTAATTGAAACGGTTTTTACTTTTCTTTCAAGGTCTGCAATTTGTCCCTCAGCATCAGCAATTTTTTGCGACAATGCAGCATTCATTCTCGTACTATTGGAATGATTCTTTTTAACTTTCTGCTTTACTTCATCCCACTCGCTCTCTTTGAGTTTGACTCCAGCAGTGATAAATTTCGTTTTTCTGTCTTTTATAATTCGAATGTACAAAGGACTGTGACCTGTTAGGTCTTTCTGATTGGTGCGTAGAATTAATTTAATAGATGCCATAAAATTTTGAAATAAGAAATGTTATACTATATTTGTAATGCGATGCAAACGAGTGAAAGTATTGATTTTATTGGATTTTCATTCTAGTGCAACAGAGTACTAAAGTACAACAATTGGTACAACAAAACAAGTATTTTGATGCTTTTTTATGCTTTGAATTGCTTTTTAAAATTCTTTAAAGTCAATGAATACAACACTTTAAGTGCAAAAGAGTACTTGCAGTTTTATAGTTGAGATAACAGCGGTTTCAAGAAATGGCGAGGCAAGGGATTTATCAGAAATTGGAAAGGTTTTTAATTAAAAGTTTTGTTTATATTTGTGAAGGCTTGGTCTTGGTTCATCGCCACTTCTTGAAGCCGCAAAACGTTAGCAGAAATTCTAAAAAACCGTGACGAATTAAATAATTTTATATACAATGATTATATCCATAAATTGTACAATTGAAGAATTAAAAGAAAAAGCCATAATTCTTCAGAATGCTTCAGAAAGCAAAGAACTTAATCAAGAATACTGGCTTAAAGAATTACTACCTAGCGAAAACAACTTTTCTGATGAAGATAATAATCCATATGAAAGTTTAATTGGAGATGAGCGTAATGAAAAATTCGATGAATGGCTTTCTATATATGACAATGAGTATGAAAAACCGAGAAGGAAAATACTTGAAAAAATATTAGACGACCATTTACAAATTATGTTGAATGAAGATACTTTTACCAAAATAAGAAACTTATTAATATCTTATCGAAAACACGATACTGGACCTATCGCCTATAAAGCAGGATTAATATTGGAAAAATATGATTTGGAAAAGTTAATTTTAGAATCAATTATAGTGATTGATGAAGAAACAGATGAAAAGAAAATTGTTGACTTTTTTTCCTTCTTGAATGGTTTTGAATATAAAAAAGAATTATCTGAAAACACAGTAAACCGTTTAGTGAAATTAATGCAACAAGCTAGTTTAAAAAATTACCAAATTACTAATCCTTATTTTTATTTGTTTCGAATATTCAAAAAAATTGCACCAAAATACCCAAAATTATTAGCACCAATGCAGGAAAATTTGGTTGAATTATTAGATCTTGACCATCTTGATTATGATGATTATGACTCGGCAATCTATATGATTAGCAATTCTTGGGAGCATATAAGCTTGTATTGGTCTGATGAGTGCAAAAGAAAATTAATTGATAATACTATTGAAATTGCAGAAGATGAATTTGAACCAGGCGATGCATTTGTTGAAGACGGAGTGTTACGTGCTTTAAAATTAATAGGAAAAGAAGATGAAAAAGCTCAAGAAGTTATAAATAAAATTGAGAAAGAACTTGAAGAATACTATGCGGAAGATGAAGACGAAGACGAAGATGAAGAGGAATAATAAAATATGAACAAAGAACTTCTGCTAACATCGGTTTCACGCTATTGCTGGGCTTGCGCTTGCTATTTAGTCTTCGTGGAAAAAATCTGGTGGCTACAATTCTATCATTCAAAGAAAATCCGTAGTTTTGTTTTGGTTCGTGCTTGCAGCAGCAGCAGACGGCAAGCATAGGAACGTTATAGACTATTATATTGAAAATCATGCTTGAAATAGAATTTGAGGAACCAAAAGTAGAAATTTGTGAATGTTGTGGAAATGAAACTTACACGCTAACAAGGTTCGTCTATAAAGATGATTATGCTTTTGCTGTTTATTATCTAAAATTCACCAAAAATCACGAAGATAAAATTGCTACTGGAATAATTAGTATCGGAGATTGGGGAACGGACGAAGAACCAAAAAACAGATTTTCTTTTCCTTTCAAAATTTGGACAAAAAAAAATAACTATCAAATTGGATTGATTGATAAAAATGAATCTCCATGGAAAAACGAAATACTTGGAAAAATTTTGGACAGAAATGAAGCCTTAAAACATCCTTGGATAAAAGAAGTTTTTCATATCACTGATCATATTGTAGCCGAAGACCAAGAGGTTGTAAACTATTTTTCAGAAAAATAACAGCCTATAACCACCGTTTCACGCTATTGCTGGGCTTGCGCTTGCTATTTTGTCTTCGTGGAAAATAATCTGGTTACAACAATTCTATCTCCTAAGAAAAGTTGTAGATTTGTTTTGGTCTTTCTTCGCAGCTATAACAGATTGAAAGCTGATTACTTTATGTGTGATTTTTGAAAAACGAGAGCAAAAATGAACGAAAAAATACTATGCAAATCACATAAGAGTAGCCATAATATCACAATTGTTCTCTTCGGAATTGTTTTTATGATTTTTTTGCTTTTCCTTATAAATCATAATGAACCTAATCCTATTGGAAGAGAATTATATCTGAAGCAAATCTGTATAACGCTATTTGTAAGCTTCATTTTATATTGTGTTTTTTATTTATTAAATCTTAAGCAAATAAAAATCTATAAAAACTACTTAGAGATTGACAATGTTCTCAAAAAACGTCGCATATATTTTGTAGAAATCACAAAACTTGAAAAACAATTTATTAAGGCAAAACATAATTCTTGGACAAATCATTATTTGATATTGAAATCAGGAAAAAAAATAAAATTAATTGAAGAAGAATATTCCAATTTTGATGAATTCTATTCTTTGATAAAAAAAAGTGTTCCTAAATAAAGTTCAATATTAAAACTACACTAAACCGAGATTTTGCAAAATGCTCGACTTGAGCTTGCAGTTTAATCTTCATGGAAAATAATCTGGTGTCTGCAACTTTATCTTTCAAAGAAATTCAGTAGATTTGTTTTGGTCTATGCGTCTTCATAAAACAAATTTAGCTATGTAATGTTTTAAAAACTTTCTCAAAAAAAAACCAAACAAACCAATGAAAGGACTATTCTCGAAATTATTTAAAAAGTCAGAACCTATAGAACCACAGAAAAAAATAATTTTTAATGTTGACTCAAATCAAACGCCAGAAAAATTTCAACATTTTAAAGACGAGTTAATTAGTTTTCTAACAAACAATTTATTAAAACTTGATGCGTTAGAAAATGAAATCTTTCAAAGACATGAAGTTTTGAAATCGCAAAGAAGTGCTCCAAATCAGTCGCATCCAGATGAAGAAACCTTGTGGGACGACTATTTTGAACTTTGCAAAGCGATAATCAATCCAATAAGCGTTTCCAATTCTAACGAAATTTCAAGGTCTTTTGGAAATCCATCACAATATCACTATTTGTCCCATCCAAATACCAAAATGTTCTTTATAATGAAATCGGATAATCGTGCCGTTATAGAAACGCATTTTGAAGTTGGAGTGCAGAAAAAAGAGCAATTTATCCTCAAAAAAATTGATGAAATTTGGAAAATTGAATCCAAAAAATACAGTTTTCCAGATGAAACCACTTGGTATAAAGACGAACTATAATTCTAAAAGTGTTTTACATGAACGATGAAAAAATCCAAACGCTTCATCCAGAAGCTGGAAAAACCAACAAACGTATTTCTTTGGAAAAATATAATGTGATTAAGGAAACCATTTTGTCAATTTTAAAAGATTGTGAGCCAACTCATACCGAACTCATGGAACAATTGTACCAAAATGTAAAAGACACTTTTGAAGGTGGTGTTCAATGGTATGGAGAAACCGTCAAACTTGATCTTGAAGCTCGAAAAGTGATTGAACGAACTAAAAGTAAACCAGAAAAATACAAATTGATTATTTCAAAAGACTAAACAAAAAGCTAATGGAAATAAATTTTGAAAAATTAATGGCTACCAAGCACATGTTAGACTGGTTTTCTGAGGAGCCATTTGAACAAATAACAGCAACCGTTGAAAGAATGTTTAACAAGCAAGCTCCAAATACAAAATTGTTGCATTTTGAAGTTACAAGTGAACCTCAATGGGTTACTGGAGGAAAAAAAACTGACGATGATAAAGTAATTTTAGTGAGAAGCGGTGTAGCTTTTACTTTTGATTTTACCCTCAAAAACGATACCGATACTTATGATATGAATGCTGTATTTACTTGGATTGGAGCAAATTTAGACAGCAATCCTTCGACCAAAATGTGGGTTGACCTCGATGGAACTCTTGAAGAATTTGGCGAAAATGGATTATTAACAGAAAGAATCTACGCATTAGACTAAAATGGGATTAGGATTAGAAATTAACTTTTACTTCGATAAAGAAGAACCATCAGATAATATAAAATCAATTTCAGATTATGATTTTGATAGTAGAGATGGATTGTCTTTAATTATGACCGGAAGAGATTCCACCGAAGTTCTCAATGAAAATGAAAGATTACTGAAACTTATTGAAAAGCAGCTAAATTTAGATTTATCATTGCTAGATTACTGGAATAATGATGTTTACGAACAAGACATCAATCTAAATAATCTACTTGATATGTTAGTGAAATTAAAATTAAAGATTATAGAAAATCCTGAATTTTACAAAAAGATAGCTTATGGTTTTGATATTGAAGAACGCTATTTGAAAAGTACCTTTATAAGCGATATCGAATTTTTAATAGAAAGAATAAATTGTAATATCAGCAATGGTGCAACAACAATAAAATACGAATCTGTATAAATTCAAATCAAATAAACTTTTTTTAGATTTTCTTCAAAAACGTTGGAATAATCACAAATGTGAAAACGAAAGATTTAATTAAAAAAAGCGCAAAACTATTAATTCAACTGCTCTTGAAAAACTTCTAGTAAATAATCTGGTGAAACCATTCGTGTTGGTGATTGTTCCATGGCTTTTAAAACGCGTTTCATAGCAAACGGATTTAACCCCATATTGATACCTATTTCGTGTATTTTGATTTGTTCTCTTTCGTGCAAAATGCCATCGCAATGCATCAAAAGCGCTAATCTATAAAACTGCTGAATGCGTTCAAACTCACTTTTGATGATTTCACTGCGGTTTTCTTCATGAAAAAGTTGTTTCAACTCGTCTTTGTTTACGCCAAGTTCTATCGCAATTATCGAAAGAAACATGTATTCTCTTTCGTGCAATTCGCCATCTACAATTGCAAATGCAATCATGTCTGCTAATAAACTTAATTTTTGTTCCTTAGTGTTCATCAAAATGATTATTTTTAGCTAAAATATAATTAATTGTTAAATTCTAAAAATTAATTCGCTTGAAATTCATTTTAACCCTTTTATTTGGAATCCTTTTTTGCAACTCAAATGCGCAAGAAAGCACTGCTAGTAAGCAAGTTTCTTCTTTTTCAATAGAAGCACCACAATTAAAAACAACTAAGAAAATTTGGGTGTATTTGCCAAAAGAGTACAGCACAAATCCAAAGAAAAAATATCCTGTTATCTACATGCACGATGGTCAAAACCTGTTTGATGCCAAAACATCCTACGTTGGTGAATGGAATGTTGATGAAGCCTTAGACAGTATTTCGGCACAAGTAATCGTCATCGGAATCGAACACGGCAACGAAAAACGAATGGAAGAATTAACACCTTTCAAACACCAAAAGTATGGCGGAGGAAATGCCGATAATTATTTAGATTTTATTGTTCAAACATTAAAACCTTATGTTGACAAAACCTACAGAACCAAAACAAATGCCAACAACACAGCACTTTTTGGGAGTTCACTTGGTGGATTAGTATCGTTTTATGGCGCATTAAAATATCCTAAAATCTTTGGAAAAGTAGGTTGCTTCTCGCCTTCCTTTTGGTTCAACAGAAAAGAAATTTTCGAACTAATGGAGCAAACTAAAACATTCAAAACCAAAATCTATTTCCTATGTGGCGACAACGAAGGTGACGAAGATATGGTTCGCGATTTAAACAATATGGAAGTCCAAGTCAATACCAAACGTTGTGAATGTAAAATGCTAAACAAAAAAATTATTGTAAAAGACGGACAACACAACGAAAAATTATGGCGTGAAGGTTTCAAAAAGGCGTATCTTTGGCTGTTTTAAATTTCATAATTCAAAATTCCTTGTTGAATATTCAACATTCTATTTTGATTCAAATACAGTAAAAAAATGAACAACAACGATATTTTCAAAAAACTACGTGTAGCTTTAATGCTTCGTGACGACCAAATAGAAGAAATCTTAAAATTAGTAGATTTCAGAATGTCTAAAGGTGAAATTGGTAACTTTTTTAGAAGTGAAGACCATCCAAAATTTATGGAATGTGGCGATCAAGTATTGCGTAATTTCCTAAACGGATTAGTAATTCACCTACGTGGAACAAAAGAAAATCCGAAGAATCCTATGGATGTAATTGCAATTCACAAAAAAGAAGCGCAACCAAAAGAATTTAAAAAACCAGAAGGAGCTGCTCCGAAAAAAGAGTTTAAGCCTGGTGATTTCAAGAAAAAACCAGCTTCAAAACCAAACTTCAAAGACAAAAAGCCTACTAAAAAAATCGAAATTGTAGAGAAAGTACAATACAAAAACGGTAAGAATAAAAAGGACTAATTGTAGTTTTGTAACTTTTGTAACAAAGCATGTAACTTATAAAGCGTACCTTTATTTCAATAATAATCAACTTATTAACTTATTATGAAAAAAAATATGGGTACAGCAGATAAAATAATCCGATTGATTGTTGCTGCGGTGTTAGCTTTCTTGTTCTACAACGGAACAATTACTGGAACTTTAGGAATCGTAGCTGTCGTTGCAGCAGCGGTTTTTGCTTTAACTAGTTTAGTAAGTTTCTGTCCGTTATATACTTTATTAGGAATCAATACTTGTTCGGTTAAGAAATAGATTCCAATCAAAAAATAAAAAAATCCCGAGCATTATACTCGGGATTTTTAATAACTAACCTAAACAAAAATTATTATTATCTATTCAAAAACAATGTCGATGTAAGGTATTGCCCAATTTGTTTGAGTAATCGCATTTTGATATAAAGATGAACCTGTAATTTTTAAACTTCCAAAAGTATATGGAAATGCCGACAATGGCGCTCCTGTTACTGTACAAACCATTCTTCCAACTGTATTTGAAATATCTGTACCCCAACTTGTTTGAATTCTTTTTACCATATAACTATTTCCAACAGTTAAAGGAATTGTTGTTGAAAAAGATACATACGAAGTTGCAGTTGATGAAAAAGTTGAAGATACTGAGCCTTTTAAGATTGGAGTTGAAGTTGTAACATCCCACACTTCAATAACATAAGGTACTGCACTCAAAGCTGGTTGACTTTGATAACCAACACTACAAATTGTTTTGGCTGTTGTAACTTCAAAAGTGTAAGAATGTATTTCACTATCGTAATTAATTATATCATTATTTAAAGTTGTTGAAGCTACTGTTTGATTGTATAATTGTTTAAATTCTGTATTCGTGCTATCGCAAGTTGCAGTAACAATAGGATCATCATCTGAACCACAACTTATTAATAGAATACTAAATAGTATCCCTAAGAATTTTATATATTTTTTCATGATTTTGATATTTAGTTGGTATTTAAAAAATAATTAATTGAAGTGTTTTTGCTTTACATTTTGACCCACCACAAGTTCCAATTACTTTTATTGTATAACTTCCAGGACCTGAAAATGCTGTAATAGGAATTGTAAAATTTGTTGTATTTGCACTTGTTCCAACAAGAGCTCCATTTACTTTATATTTTATTGGAGTTGGGTCTATACATCCACTATAAGTAAGGCAATTTATTGTTGAATTAAAAATAACTCCGCCAGTTGCTGTAACTGTTGCCATACTTATTGACATAGATGGTGTAGCAGGAACAAAACTTGCAGCAATCCCTGTACCTGTAGGATCCCATATAATACTTCCTGTAACAGTTGCATTACAACAATTATTGATAGTTCTTGCATTACTAGGTGTTGTTGGTTCTAATTCTTCTGGTGCATCTGCTAATCCATTCCAACC
>JAAFHW010000149.1 GCA_013298525.1 Flavobacteriia bacterium | reverse complement strand
CTATTTTTTATTAATTTCCATTTAAAATTCTCACCTTTTTTGGCATATTCAATTTGATATGATGGCAATTCTAAAGCAGTCAAGTGTGAAAATTCTTTTTTCAATAAAGCTAAAGCAACACCATCTGAAGCAATGATTGGTGTAAAACCATTTTTTTCTAATTCACGAATAATAGGTATACATCGAGTAGCATGACCTAAACCCCAATTTAGTGGTGCAACGAGAATATTTTTAGTCATTTTTAGTTTTTTAATAAAGTGATAAATTGTTCTGCAAGTTGGTTTTCATATTCAAATTGTTCTTCTTCTGTAACAATTTCACTTGGAGCATGCTTGTATAATTTCCACTTTTTATTATTGTATTCTAAAGCTGTTAAATTTTCAATCCAATCACCTGAATTCAAATAGATTGTCTTTCCTTTTTCGGTTGTAATATATTCAATTTTTGGCTCGTGAATGTGTCCGCAAATTACATAATCATAGTTGTTTTCAATAGCCAAATCAGTGCAAACATTTTCAAAGTTAGTAATAAATTTCACAGCCGATTTCACATTGTTTTTAATTTTCTTTGAAAGTGAATAAGGTTCTTTATTCATTTGAGCCAAAATCCAATTCAGAAAACGATTTATTAGAATTAGAATATCATAACCCCAACCGCCCAATTTTGCCAACCATTTGGCATGATTTATTGAAGCATCAAAAACATCTCCGTGAAAAATCCAAGCTTTTTTTCCATCTAAATTTAGCACTAGTTTATTTAGCAAACTTAAATTTCCCAAATGTAAATCAGTAAATTTCCTTAAAAATTCGTCGTGATTTCCGGTCAGATAATAGACTTTGGTGCCTTTGGAACTTAACGAAATGATTTTCTTAATCACTTTCAAATGACTTGCCGGAAAATAAGACTTTCTGAATTGCCAAATATCAATAATATCGCCATTTAGAATGAGTATTTTTGGCTTAATTTCAGATAAATACTGTAATAATTCTTTGGCATGGCAACCATAAGTTCCTAAATGAACATCAGAAATAACTACAACTTCAACTTTTCTTTTCTTCAAAATAAATAGTTTCTACAAAAATAAGTGAATAGCTGTATTGTTAAGGTTACATAAACATTATCAAAACTTTATTTGTGGTGGATATTATTTCCTTAATTTTGCTAAAATATTTTATAGAAACGTGGGAAGTAAAAATAAGTTAAAAAGATTCAAGGAAAACGAGACGTTCACCAACGTTTTTCAACCAACAAGAGAAGAAGTAGTAGGAAATGAGTTTCCTTTATTAGGAAAATGGAATTCAGATTTTTTCAAAAATGACAATCCAATAATCATTGAATTAGGTTGCGGAAAAGGCGAATATTCTGTTGGTTTAGCAGAACGTTATCCAGAGAAAAACTTTGTAGGAATTGATATAAAAGGAGCTAGATTTTGGCGTGGAGCAAAAACGGCTGTCGATGAAGGAATGCATAATGTAGCGTTTGTTAGAACTCAAATAGAACTAATCAATCATATTTTTGCCGATGGTGAAGTGTCTGAAATTTGGATAACATTTCCAGATCCACAAATAAAATACAAGCGAACCAAACACAGAATGACCAATTCTGAATTCTTGAAATTATATAAAAGAATTTTGAAAGCTGATGGCGTTGTCAATCTAAAAACTGATTCTGAGTTCATGCACGGTTATACTTTAGGTTTATTACACGGTGAAGGTCACGAAGTTTTATACGCTAATCATAACGTTTACAAAAATGAAGGTGCTCCAAGTGAAGTAACTGAAATTCAAACGTTTTACGAAAAACAATATTTGGAAATTAACAAAGCAATTACGTATATTCGTTTTAAAATTAAAAAGTAGTGTTGTCTGTTGTCAGTTATCTGTTTAGAAATACTGAAAACTGAGAACTGCAAACTGATAACATGAACATCATCCTTCCACTTTTATCGGGATTTATTGCAGCTGTAATAGGAATTCTTCCTCCAGGATTAATTAATATGACAGCAGCCAAAGTCGATTTCACCGATGGAAGAAAACGCGCCATGGTTTTTGTTCTTGGAGCTTTAATAGTGATATTTTTTCAAACGTATATTTCTGTAATTTTTGCTAGATACATTAATAGTCATCAAGAAATTGTGGTTTTATTACGTGAGATTGGTTTGGTGATTTTTTCAATTTTATCTGTTTACTTTTTATTTTTTGCCAAAAAACCTAAGCTAAAATCGCAAGATTCACTACATTTAAAAAGTAAAAGAAGTCGCTTTTTTATGGGAATGTTGATTTCAGCGATAAACTTTTTTCCAATTCCATATTATGTTTTTGTTAGTGTTACTTTAGCTTCCTTTAATATTTTTACCTTCAATCCGATATCGATTTATAGCTTGGTTTTTGGGGTTGTTTTAGGTTCGTTTTTAGTGTTCTATTTGTACGTTTTGTTTTTCAATAAAATGAAATCAAAAACCGATTATTTTATGCAAAACATGAACAAAATTATCGGAATCATTACTGGAATTGTAGCATTGTTTACCTTATACAATGTTGTAAAGTATCATTTGTAATGGAAGAAAATTTCTTTGAACGCGTTTATTCCATTGCAAAACAAATTCCAGAAGGTAAAGTAACTTCTTATGGCGCCATTGCCAAAGCATTAGGAACAGCTCGTTCAGCAAGAATGGTCGGTTGGGCATTGAATGCTAGTCATAATCGTGACGATATTCCGGCTCATCGAGTTGTAAATAGAAAAGGATTACTTTCGGGCAAACATCATTTTGATGGAACCAATTTAATGCAACAACTTTTAGAAAACGAAGGAATTGAAGTGGTTGATAATCAAATTGTAGATTTCGAAAAATATTTTTGGGAACCTGAAATGAAAATATAATTATTTTAAGTTTTTATTAGTGATTTCTGCCAATCTAATTAAATAATCTTCAATATTTTCGTCTTTGTTAATAGGAATCATTTCTAACGAACTTGAAAAACTATTCATCAAATTATTATATTTTTCAAAAGTGGCTTTAAGTAATTCTTCATCTCTAGTTTCCCAAAAACAGCCATCATCAACACATTCAAAATCTACTAAATATTTTTTATTTACATAATCTAAGAGTAAAATTAGTTTTTTATGATTTTCATATCCTGAATATTGTGTTTTTGAAAATACAGAATAAATTAAATCTTCATTAATTTCTCCTTCTTTTTGCATTACATTAAAATTTATTATTCCACTCATTTTCCCATTAGATAAAAATGAAATGCAAAAAGGATCACATTTTGGTGGAGAAACCATTATTCCAAAAAGATTTTCTTTATCAATAATTTCAGAAAAAGAATTGTTTTCAAATTGTTATTCAAAAACAAAATAATCCCATTTCTCGGCTTTTGCTACATCTTTAACTGTATCTATTAACGATTTTAAATCAGATGCATTTTTTAATTCTCCTTTATAATGAATTGTTAATCCCATAATTTTATATGTAATTATCAAATTTAATTTTATTTGAAATTATTTCCTAATTTTTCAAAAATTTACAAATAATTTCAAAAACAATAGAATCAAACTATCTCATTATAACAAAACTTTAAACCTTGTTACTATCATACTTTTAAACTTCTTACTATCTTTGCAATTCATATTCAGTTTAAATAAAAAGTTAGTCAACTTTTAAACTTTTAAACTCATAAACTTTTAAACAAAAAGA
>JAAFHW010000148.1 GCA_013298525.1 Flavobacteriia bacterium | reverse complement strand
TTTAATAATTTCTGGACTAATTTCTTTAAATGTTTTGGGAGTAACATTTCCAGAAACATTTGCCGATGTTGAAACTAGTGGTCGTTTCATGCGTTCCATTAATTTAAAACAAAATGGTTCTTTCACTAGTCTAACACCAAGTGTTTTATCATCTGCTATAATATTTGAAGCTACATTTCTAGGGTTGTCAAGAATTAATGTAGTTGCTTTTTGCTTTTCTAATTCACCATCAGTTGGATTAGATAAATCCCAAATTTCCCAAGCTAAATCAGGAATTGCTGAAAAAACATTATACATCATTTTTTCACCATTCATGAGTACAATCATACTTTTTGAATCGTCTCGCTGTTTTAAATCATAAATTTTCTTAACAGCTTCTTCATTAGTAGCATCACAACCAATTCCCCAAACAGTATCTGTTGGATAAAGAATGATGCCACCATTTTTAATGACTTCGTATGCGTTGTGAACTTCAGTGTTAATATCACTCATAAACCTATATTTTAAAGATTGCAAAGATATTTATTAAAACTAAAACTCAATCAATAAACTTTGGATTATATGATGTATTTTTGATAATTGTAAATCGTTATATTTGCACTAAATTAGATTCGATAATTATGTTAAATGACAAATCAATATTAATAACTGGTGGAACAGGTTCACTAGGAAAAGAACTTACTAAAACTATTTTAAGTAAATGGCCAAACGTTAAAAGATTGGTTATTTATTCTAGAGATGAGCAAAAACAGTATCAAATGGCTCAGGAATTTCCAGAATCACAATATCCTGCTATTCGTTATTTTATTGGTGATGTAAGAGATTTAGAGCGTTTGAAACGTGCATTTAATGGAATCGATTATGTTATTCATGCCGCTGCTATGAAACATGTTCATATTGCAGAATACAATCCAGATGAGTGTGTAAAAACAAATATTGGTGGTGCTGATAATGTAATTAAAGCCAGTTTGTCAAGTGGTGTAACTAAAGTTGTGGCACTTTCTACAGATAAAGCATGTGCTCCAATTAATTTATATGGCGCAACAAAATTAACTTCTGATAAATTGTTTATTGCTGCCAATAATATCAAAGGAAAACAAGATATTAAATTTTCTGTAGTTCGTTATGGAAACGTAATGGGTTCTAATGGTTCGGTTATTCCATTTTTTATGAATAAACGCGATGAAGGAGTTTTACCAATTACAGATGCAACAATGACACGTTTTAATATTTCTCTTCAAGGTGGAGTTGATATGGTTTTACATGCCTTAGATGCTGCTTGGGGTGGAGAATTATATGTTCCAAAGATTCCTTCTTATCGTATTTTGGATGTTGCAGAAGCTATTGCACCAAGTTGTGAGCATAAAGAAGTTGGTATTCGTCCAGGAGAAAAAATTCATGAGGAAATGATTACTGCTTCCGATTCTTTTACGACTTACGATTTAGGTAAATATTATGTGATTCTGCCACAAGTTACCAATTGGAATTTAGAAGAATATAAAAAAGAGTTTAATGCTAAATTAGTTCCTCAAGGTTTCAGTTATACTTCTGGAGATAACGCAGAATGGGAAACAGTTGATACTTTACGTTCTTTAATCAAAGAGCATTTATATCCTGATTTTCAACCAAAATAATACAACATGATACCTTACGGAAAACAAAATATAACTGAAGAGGATATTCAAGCAGTAGCAAAAGCTTTAAAAGGTGATTTTCTTACTCAAGGACCAACTATTTTAGAATTTGAAAAAGCATTTGCAAATTATATTGGTTGTAACTATGCTGTTGCTGTATCTAATGGTACAGCTGCATTACATCTTTCCGCCTTAGCTCTTGGAGTTCAAGAAGGAGATAAAGTAATTACAACTCCAATAACATTTGCAGCATCAGCTAATTGTATAAGATATTGTGGTGGAGAAGTAGTTTTTTCTGATATTGATTCAGAAACTTATTTGCTAGACATCAATAAAGTTGAAGCACTCTTAAAAGCAGCTCCAAAAGGAACTTACAAAGGAATTGTTCCAGTTGATTTTGCAGGAAGAGCAGTAAAATTAGAAGCTTTCAGAAAATTGGCTGACGAATATGGCTTATGGATTCTTGAAGATTCATGTCATTCTCCTGGTGGCTATTTTGTTGATTCAAAAGGCGAAAACCAAAATTGTGGTAATGGAAATTATGCCGATTTGGCAATATTTTCATTTCATCCAGTAAAACATATTGCGACTGGTGAAGGTGGAATGATTACTACAAACGACGAAAAATTATATAAAAAACTATTAGAATTAAGAACTCACGGAATTACTCGTGATGTTTCTAGTTTTAAAAATTCTGTTGAATTTGCTGTTGGTCAAGAGGTTGAAGAAGGTGCAAGTTATCCTGGTTGGTATATGGAAATGCAACATTTAGGATATAACTATCGTTTTACCGATTTTCAAGCTGCTTTAGGAATTAGTCAATTGTCTCGAGCTGACAAAGTAATAGAAAGACGTAGAGAAATTGCTAAAAAGTATGAAGAATCTTTTCTAAATAAACCTTTTGTAAAAGGACAATCTGGTTTTGTTGAAGGTCACGCTTATCATTTATATGTTATAGAAGTTGAAAATAGAATTGGATTATATAATTACTTGCGTGAGCACAAAATTTTCGCTCAAATACATTATATCCCATGTCATTTAATGCCTTATTATAAAGAACAAGGTTGGAAAGAAGGCGATATGACTGATGCTGAAAATTATTATAAACATTGCATAAGTTTACCTATGTATCCAACTTTAACTCATGAAGAACAAGATTTTGTAATCGAAAAAATAATACAATTTTATGGATAATAATCAAAAGAATTCTTTTCTGAGTTATGAAGCAAATGCATGGTTTGAGAGAAATTTTGAAGTAATTTCAAATTACAATCCAGATGATGATAGAGTTGTTGATTTATTTAAAAAATACAATTTTGACAAACAATCAATTTTAGAAATTGGTAGTTCTGCAGGTTATAGATTGAACGCATTAAAAGATTTAATACCAAATTCAAATGTTTATGGTATTGAACCTTCTCAAAAAGCAATTGAGTATGGTGAAAACAATTATAAAGAGGTAAATTTCACTCACGGAACGGCAGACAATTTATCAATGTATGAAGACGCTTCTTTTGATGTTGTAATTGTAGGTTTTGTATTTTATGTGATTGATAGAAATATTTTATTCAAAGTAATTTCTGAAGTTGATAGAGTTCTAAAGAATAACGGAGTAATAATTATAATCGATTTTTTCTCTGAGGCATCTTTAAAAAACTCTTATCACCACATTGATGAGTTTCAAGCTTATTCATACAAACAGAATTATGATGATATTTTTACAGCATCCAAACTATATTATTTATTAGATAAGTCTACTTACAGTCATGAATCTAAAGAGTTGGATGCCTCTAATAATTATAGTGATAAGTACAGTATCACTTTGTTAAAAAAAGATATTAATTCAAGTTATAAATAAATTTTGAAGATTACTTTAGGTACAGTTCAATTCGGAATACAATATGGAATTTCAAATACACATGGAGTTCCATCAGATAGTGAATTGGAATCAATATTTTCTGTTGCAAGTAAGTTAGGTATTCAACAATTGGATACTGCTAGAGCCTACGGAAATGCTGAAGAACGTATTGGTCAATTAAGTAATTCAAAATTTGATATCATTACAAAATTTCCAAATGTAGATTCTAAAGAAGATTTAGAACTAGCTTTATCAGAATCATT
>JAAFHW010000147.1 GCA_013298525.1 Flavobacteriia bacterium | reverse complement strand
ATAATTTCTTTTTTCTGAACTTCGATATCAGCTTCGATAAGCGCTTTGTGTGATACAACAACATTTTTAAATTCGTGGTTGATTTTCACAACTTTGAATTCCATGTTTTTGTTTACGTATACATCGTAATCACGGATTGGTTTCACATCAATTTGTGAACCTGGTAAGAATGCTTCAATTCCGAAAACATCTACAATCATACCACCTTTAGTTCTACATTTAACAAAACCTGTAACAATTTCACCAGTTTCGTTAGCAGAAATAACTCTATCCCATGATTTGATAGTTCTTGCTTTTCTGTGAGATAATACTAATTGACCTGTTTTGTCCTCACGAACGTCGATTAATACTTCTACCTTGTCACCCACTTTTAAGTTTGGGTTGTAACGGAATTCGTTTAATGAAATAACACCTTCCGATTTTGCATTAATGTCAACAATAGCGTCACGATCTGTGATTCTAACTACAACACCTTCAACTACTTCTTCTTGATCAGTAGAGATGAAAGTTTTAGTAACTAAATCTTCAAATTCTTGTAAGTTTTTTTGATCTACTGCATCAATTCCTTCTGCGTAATTGTGCCAGTTAAATTCGTTTAAAAACGCTTGTTGTTCTTTGTTTAATTCAGACATGCTGATAAAAAATTTGTATGCCGTGCTTCTTGAGTTTATTATCGAATAGAAAACAGCAGCAGTGTTTTACATAAATAGTTGATACCTAAAGGAAACTCTTCTTCGCCAAAAGGTTTGCAAAAGTAAGCATAATTTATTAATTACAAAATATTTATCTCTTCAAAATACAACAAATTTACATTAAACTAAAAACCCTTTCAAAACTAGGTTAAGAAAGGGCTTTTGATACTATTTTTAAGTTTTAATGACTTACGTTAGCTACTTCATCAGGATTGTGTTTGTGCTTGAAGAAAATTGCGAATAGAATTGCTATTACTAATGCATATCCAGCAAAAGCAAGCCAGATGTTGTGCCAATCTGAAACTCCGTCATTGACAAAATATTTTCCTATTACAAAGCCTGAAACTTTGCTACCTAAATATGCTCCTATTCCATTTGTCATCATCATAAATAATCCTTGAGCAGACGAACGAATTTTTGAATCTGTAGTGGTTTCAACAAATAACGAACCTGATATATTGAAGAAATCAAATGCCATTCCATAAACAATATTTGAAACTAATATCAAAATTAACCCAAATCCTTCGGGGTTTCCGAAAGCTAAAAATCCAAATCTAAGTACCCAAGCCAACATTGATATTAACATAACATTCTTGATTCCAAATCTTTTTAAGAAAAATGGAATTGTTAAAATAAAAACAGTCTCCGAAATTTGAGATAATGACATTATGAAAGTTGAATTTTCTGTCACAAATGATTTGGAATATTCAGGATTTTTTGCAAAATCATACAAAAAAGCGTCGCCATACATATTAGTGAGTTGTAAAGCTGCTCCTAAAAACAATGAAAAAATAAAGAACATTGCCATTTTAGAGTTTTTAAAAAGAGAAAACGCGTTTAATCCTAATTGCTCTACAATACCAGCGTTTTCAGAAATTGTTCTTTGTGGTGGACATTTTGGCAAAGAAAATGAGTAAATTCCTAATCCAATAGCTACAATTGCTCCTATATAAAACTGATTTGCATTTACATTACTATGCGAAAAATTTGTTATCCACATAGCGGCAATAAAGCCAATTGTACCCCAAACTCGAATTGAAGGAAAGACTTTTACAACATCATAATTATTATTTTTCAAAATGGTATAACCAATTGAATTTGATAGAGAAATTGTAGGCATGTAACATATCATTGCTCCAAAAATCACATAATACAAAGTTTCTGGATTATCAATTTGAGGAACATATAAAAGAATTAATCCATAAAAAATATGTAAAATTCCATATAATTTTTCGGCATTCATCCATTTGTCAGCAATAATTCCTGTTAGAGCAGGCATAAATAAAGACGATAATGCTAACGTAGAAAATATCGCTCCAAACTCAGGAAAACCCCAACCTTTTGAATTTAAACAATAAGTTCCAATAGTTATCAACCATGCACCCCAAACGAAGAATTGAAGAAAACTCATTAGAGTTAATCTAAACTTTATACTCATAATAAATATGTTTTTGTAATGTAAATAGATTGTAAATCTACTATTAAAATTGAGATTTGCAAAAAATTACAACGTTTTAGTAATTTCTTCAACCAATTCTATTACTGCTGCAAATTGTTCTTCTCTTGAAAGGTAAGAATTATCAATTTCTATAGCATCATCAGCTATTACTAAAGGCGAGTCATCTCTATGAGTATCAATATAATCTCGTTCTTGAACATTCTTTAAAACATCTTCATAAGAAACATTATCGCCTTTGGCTTGAAGTTCGTCAAAGCGACGTTGTGCTCTTGTCTCGGCACTTGCTGTCATAAATATCTTTAATTCAGCATCAGGAAAAACTACCGTTCCAATGTCACGTCCGTCCATAACTATGGCTTTGTTTTTGCCCATCTCCTTCTGTTGTTCTACTAACTTAGCGCGAACTTCTGAAACTTCTGCCACTTTACTAACAAAACTAGAAACTTCAATAGTTCTAATTTCTTTTTCAACATTTACATCATTCAAAAACATTTCAGCAAAACCTAAATCTGCATTGAATTCGAAATGCAATTTAATATTAGGTATATCATTAATAAGTGCTTGCTTATCAAAACTTGAAGAGGAAATATATCCTTTTTGCATTGCAAATAAAGCTACTGCGCGATACATAGCACCTGTATCAACGTATACGTATCCTAAATGCTTAGCAAGTTGTTTGGCTAAAGTACTTTTTCCTGTTGAAGAAAAACCGTCGATAGCAATAGTAATTTTTTTCAATGTATATCTGTTTAATAACTGTTGTCTGAAAAATCAATTGTTAGTCCGAAAAGACTTGTGTTTCCTGCAAGTGTATATCTTGAATAAGAATAATTAAATTTCATTTTACCCATTTTCAATCCCAATCCAAGTGAAATTCCCGAAAAATTTCTCTGATCTACAATTCGCAATTCTTCTGCTCTTCTAAAATTATAACCAAGTCTTACATTAATTCCTTTTGTTGGAAACAATTCGGCACCTAAAACTACATGTCGCAAAGCATTATTTAAAAACCCAACTTTCTCTTGAGTAGCTTCTCCATCAATACTACCAATAGCACGATTAGGATTAGAAAAACCTATTTTCCATTGTTGTAAATTTTCTAAAGTTAGATGCCATCGCAACGGTACATTTTCAACTTCTTGCGAAACACCAATCAAAACTTCAAGCGGTAATTTCTCTTGAGTTCCAGCATAAGTTGTGAATTGGGTTCCAACATTTCTAACAACTAATCCCCAATTGACATCGTTAGGCTCATCGATAAATAAAAATCCAAAATCGGCTGCACCACCAAATGAATTATAACTTTCTAAAGTAGAAGAAATTAATTTGGCATTGGCGCCTAAATAAAAACTTGTAAATGGAATATTGTAAGCATAACCAAAAGAAAGTGCTATTTCACTTCCTGTGAATGAAGATGTAGCTAAACCATTTTCGTCGTAACCATCAAAATTTCCGTAGTTGACGTAATTTACTCCGGCATGAAAGGTTTGCAAATGTCGGTCGTAAGTATAAGCATAAGCAGCAGTTCCATAGGTAACTTCGCCAAAATAGCTTCCGTAATTCAAAGACAAATGATTGTCCATTTCAGCATTGATTGTAGCCGGATTAAAATGTGCTTGATTGACGTCATTATCATAAATAGTAATTACTTTACCTCCTAATGCTGCTTGCCTTGGAGAAGTAACCAAATTTAAAAATTGATAAACTGACCTACCTCCTATTTGACTGTAACTTAC
>JAAFHW010000146.1 GCA_013298525.1 Flavobacteriia bacterium | reverse complement strand
ATAAGAAGTTCCATTGATAATTATTGAACCTGTATCAGGTGTTGAACCTTTTAATGTTATTGCAACAGAACCCAATCTAGATATTTTGCATTTCAAAACATTTCCAGTAGATTGGTTTTCCCATCCAATTTTAATTTGCATTCTTTTTTCATCGTCTGCAGAAACTTGCGTTGATCCAGAATTAACAATTACATTCTCAGAAGTCAAAAGAAAATGTTTTCCTGGCAATTCTGTTGTTAATTTAACAGCAGATAGTTTTAAAACTACTGGCATAAAAAAAGTACCTCCGCCGCCACCTACAATTACTTTTCCAGTAGCTGTATTTTGTCCTTTAGGAACAACTACAGAGGCCTTTCTTAAAGAATTCGTAGTGGTTAAAGTTTGAACTTCAACATCAACGTCTTGATTGATTCTTGCAACAAAATCGCTTGGTAAAGTTACAGTAAAATCAATTAACTGACCTGGTAATGCAAAAGGTGTATTCGAAACAATTGTCCCTTTAATAGTTTCAACATCTTGACCATTCAATGCAGGTGTTCCCTCAAATCGTTCTTCTTTTGAGCACGAATAAATTAAAAAAGTAACAAAAGTTAATGTTAGTATTTGTTTAAATGTATTTTTCATATTTAAAATTAAATTTAGTATTATAATTTTGCAAAACTAGTTTGGTGCTTCATAGTTATAATCAGGACCAACGCTATCTTCAATTCCTGTAACAAAACGATAAGCTTGTTTGTACGATTTATTAACTCTAACTGTTGAAGAAAGACTATTGTAATTGCACATTGTACCATTGTCATCATATGAATAACAAGAAAAATAAAACTTATCACCTTTTTTTAAATCAGTAACATTTTTCCCTAAAGCCAATGCTAAATCAGCAATTGTTATTTTTAAATCATAAGGAAATGAAGTAATCGATTTTAGAAAGACATAATTACTTTCTGTAACTCCAAGTGTATTTTTATAACGAATAAACATATCATATTTAACTACCTTATTTGAGGGTGAAGTTAATTCTCCACCAAAAAAAGTATTATTGATATTAGTTGCAACTATAAATGGATTTTTAATGTCCAAACGCATAAACTGTCCTTCTACAATTGTTGGTCTAGGGTCTAATGCTTTATCTTGTTCACAAGATGATATTAATACAAATGTTGCAAAAAATAAGCATCTTAATAGATTTTTTTTCATATTTTTAATTTTTTAATATTAATGTAAAATGACATTGTTTTTGTCCCAAAATACTTTACGAGTTCTTACATTTTCAGGAACATTTGGATTGTTTTCTTTAGCATCTGAAGGATATAAAGCACAACTATAGAAAGCCCCAGAATTAAATTCTAAAGTAGGCTGGAAATTGCTTGGATATCCAGTTCTTCTATAACTATTGTAGGATTCAATTCCGTTACCCCAAGTTGCCAAAAAATACTCTTTCATTATGATTTCTAGTTTTTTAGCTTGACTTAATTGACCATCAAAATAATTACTCATCTCATTGTAATAAAAAGTTTTATTAGCTGCTAAAACAGTAGTTTGAGTTGCATCCAAAACTGGATATCCATTTACAGATTTTGTTGATTTATCAAGAGAACTATTAATTCCTGCTAAAAATTCTGATTTTGCATTTCCAGTAACTCCCATTTCTAAAATTACTTCAGCTTTCATAAAATGTACGTAAGAGGAAAGCAAAATAGGTGTAATTCCAGCTCCTAAAGCTCCTGCAACACCACTAGTTTGAACACTTTTTGCAGCACCAAAAGCACCACCGATTGGATAAACACCTGCAACAGTTCTTAATTCATTATCAGGTGGTATTCCTGAATTATCTCCGTGATCTCTTCCCCAAAAACCACTTCCAGGTATTGTAGATTTTACCCAATTCGAAACTTTATAACAAGTAGGAACAGAGGATGGAAAATAAAAAGAAGTATATTGTGCATCATCATAATGCAAAGGTCTTAACAACCTAGGCAAAACAAAATCATCATAATTCGAAGGATCATTTACTTGTTTGAAAAAATAATAATTGATTCTAGGATCAATGTTTGGAGTAGTTGCAGTTACATTTGCAGAATATCCTTTTTCTGTAGTCATTGCCCACATAAAATAATTTGCTATATACGCACCTCCACCCAATTCATATTGGTCATTGTACATTGGGTGTCTTGAATTTGGTACATCTCTATTTGGTCCGTATCTAAATTGAAAATCTTCATCTTCAGTATCAATAATATCATTGGCTGTCAAAATAGTATTAATTTCATTTTTGATATCAAGTCCTAATTCTGAACCTGCAAATCTAGAATTTACTAACATTTTAAATTTTAATGTTTTAGCCAATGTTCTCCATTTAGCCGCATTTTTATTATAATATAAATCATCTGAAACTTTTCCAGGGGTTGCAATAGCCATATTTAACAAAGTTATTGCTTCATCCAATTCCGCAAAAATAGCCTTATAGACATCAACACTTTTGTCGTATTTTGGGTTCAAATTTGCATTCCCTTGTAATGCCTCAGAATTTGGAACATCACCATAAACATCTACTAAAGTTGCTAAAGTATAACATCTTAAAACTTTAGAAGCCCCTAAAATAAAATTCTGATTGTTTGCTTTGGCTTTCGGTTCCATAATTTTTATAGCATTTAAAATACCATAACCTCTTGTCCAACTAGTGTTAAAACTTGAAGGTTGAAACGCATTATCATAAGTGTCACCACCTGTCATTGCCATTTGTCTTGTAACACGTTGTGTAAAACCATTAGTAGACTCAATAAAACTAGCAAATTCTATTTGTGCATAATTGAATGTATAGCTAGGGTCTAAGAAACGAGCATTTGCATCACTTTCAGATTCAATTTGATTTAAATCCATTGTTTCGCAACCGCTAAACATAAATAACGTTATTATTAGAGCGAAATGTAAAATTATTATTTTTTTCATGATAAATTATTAATTAAAATGATAAATTGAAGTTAAAACCAATTTTTTTAGAAGTTGGTCCAGTTAAGTAGTCAAACCCTTGACCGTTTCCAACTCCAAGACTCATAACCTCTGGATCAAAGTTTAAGTATTTTGGAAAGTTAAACGCTTTGAACCAGTAATTTTGAGCAATCAAAGATAAAGACATTTTTCCAAAAGGTGTTTTTGTTAAATATTTTTTTGGCAAAGAATAGGTTAATGAAACTTCTCTTAATCGCAAATTGGTTGCGTCATAAATAGATTGTTCTGCAATAAAAAAACCTGAATTATTAAATCCATATTGTGTGTAACCTATTTGAGTAGTATTGATGTTTCCGTTTTGATTAACTCCTGGTAAAACTACTGTACCACTTCTGTCGAAATTAGTATCTTCCGTCAATCCTCTAGACAATAATGAGTTTGCAGTTGTAGAATAAACGTCTCCTCCTTTTTGAAACTCTAATTGAAAACTTAAGACTAAACCTTTATAACCAATTTCGTTAGAAAGAGTTGAACGCCATTTTGCATTTGGATCTCCAATAATTTTAATTTCATCATTTCGCAAATAATTACCACTATCCGCAACAATATAGTTACCGTTACCATCTCTAGCAATTGAACTTCCCATTATAACTCCATAAGGTTCACCAGGAACAGCAAAATTTCCCAAATTTGTAAATCCTGCGAAATTCAAACTCTTCATAGTTCCTCCCAAACTTTCTACGATATTTTTGTTTTTGGTAAATTGCAATGAAGTTTCCCAAGATAAACCATTATTTATTGGCTTAATAATTGTTCCTTTTAACCCTAACTCTACTCCTCTATTACTAACTTCGGCAATGTTATCAAACATTTGAGTATACCCAGTTGCTGGATCTAGTGGCCTGTCTACAATCAAATCATTAGATCGTTTGTCATATAAAGACAAATCGACACCAA
>JAAFHW010000145.1 GCA_013298525.1 Flavobacteriia bacterium | reverse complement strand
TATTCCTGCAAAACAAGTTTTGTTTAAATAAAGTACAAATGCATCTATCACTTCAAAAAAAGCCATTTCAAAAATATTGAAAACTGATTTATTTAGCCATAAAATTTTATCTTTTCGATATAAGTTATCCAAATGAAAATCAGTTTTAACACCAATTCCAGCATCAAAAAGTTTATTTTCTGAATGAAATTTAATTAAATTGTCTATCAAATTTTGAGCTAATTGTGGGGAAATAAAATTAGTAGTAATTCCAATTTCATTTGCTAAAAAAGTAGCAATAACTTCTTCAAACTGAAGGTTCATAAGCGATTAATATCTAATCGCCAGAATTAGAAATTAGTGGGTGAAGGTAGGTTTTATTATTGGACTTTGTTAATTTAAATTTTTTAACCACAAAATTAAAAATCGTCGTCATCGTCATCGTCAAAATCAAAAAAATCTTTTGGATCAAAATAGTCTTCATCATTTTCATCTTCGTTTGGTGGCAACAATCCTGGTGGATTGAATAAACCCCAATCGTCCCACATGGCATTTGATTTATCAAAACTTTCTACCCAAGCAATAAAAAGATGTCTAAATTCATCAATTTCTTTGCGAATTAAGGTAACGTATTCTAAATCTTTGAAATTTTCAAGAAATCGTAAACTACCCACTTGAACGTATAAATGCATTGCATGGTCTCGAATTATTGCAGCATTTTGCATTCTGATGCTGTACATATTTCCACCTTCGGCACCAGCAATTTTGGCAGAAATAATCATTGCATCGGCACGCATAAACTCTTTAGTTGCTTGAATATATTCGTCATCTTCTGGTAATGATGCCATTAAACTTTCTACCAAATGAAAAATAAGTTCCGCTTTTTGGTAAATTGGCAATTTATGGGTTTCATCAAGTCGTGACATAATTAGATATAGAATAAATTATAATAATTTTATTTTTTTAGATTTTCAGATGATTTTTTAACGCTTTCTTTCAGACTTTCTTTATAAAAAATGATTTTATCAAGCACACATTTGTCAGAAACACCAATAATTTGAGCCGCAAGAATTCCTGCATTTTTAGCTCCGTTCAAGGCAACAGTTGCAACAGGAACGCCACCTGGCATTTGTAAAATCGACAAAACAGAATCCCAACCGTCAATTGAATTACTCGATTTTACAGGAACTCCGATAACAGGAAGTGGCGACATAGAAGCAACCATTCCGGGCAAATGTGCAGCACCACCTGCACCTGCAATAATAACTGAAATACCTCGATTGTGAGCATTTTTGCTGAAATCAAACAGTTTTTCGGGTGTACGATGAGCTGATACTATATCGACTTCGGTTTCGATGTCAAATCCTTTTAAGATGTCAATTGCTTCTTGCATTACAGGCAAGTCGGATATGGAACCCATTATTATGGCTACTTTCATATTTTTTTATTTTTAGATTTATATAAAAAAAATTATTTTTTTAAAAGCAAGTATAAATAATATGGACCGTTTTTTCCATTTGGACCACCACCACCATTTACTTGATTAGTTATAAATTCCCATTGATATTCAATGTGGGATTTCTCCATTTTGTTAATAAATTTTATCGAAGATGTTTTATATTTGACAACCATAATTTCCCACCCCAAATCCATTTTCAAATGTTCTTTAACTCTCCTTTCTGGATTACAAGTAATTCCAATTTTTACAGTTCCGTGATGCCTAGTATATTGACTAATGCTTTTTTTTAATGAGTTATTAATAACTCTAAAGGTACCTTCCCAATAGTCGTATTTCAATCTCATAAATAAAGATTTAACTTATCACTCTTATACTATTCTTCACTTCTTCAGCAATTTTTCTTGCTTTTATCATATCTTCATTTACAATAGTCACGTGTCCCATTTTTCTAAATGGTCGTGTTTCTCTTTTTCCGTAAATGTGCGGAGTTACGCCGTCAATTGCCAATATCTTTTCGATATTTTCATAAATTACAGAACCCGAAAAACCTTCTTCGCCAACCAAATTGACCATAATTCCTGCCACTTTACTATCGCAATTTCCTAATGGCAAATTCAAAATAGCTCGTAAATGGTTCTCAAATTGTGAGGTATAACTGGCTTCGATAGTGTGATGTCCCGAATTGTGTGGTCGTGGTGCGACTTCGTTTACTAATATTTGGTCGTCTTGGGTTTGAAACATTTCAACTGCTAATAAACCAATGTGATTGAATTTCTTGGAAACTTTCAAGGCAATTTCTATTGCTTTTTGTGCCACTTTTTCGTCAATTCTAGCAGGGCAAATAACGTATTCTACTTGATTGGCCTCGGGGTGAAATTCCATTTCGACAACGGGATAGTTTTTCACATCACCATTCAAATTCCGAACTACAATAACAGCCAATTCGTTTTTGAAAGCTATCATTTCTTCGGCAATGCATTCTACATTTGGTAAATTATTTAAATCTTCGATGGATTTAACAATTTTAACACCGTTGCCATCATAACCAAATTCAGTGCATTTCCAAACGATAGGAGTTTTCAGATTACAGATTTCAGATTTCAGATTTTCTAAACTATTAAACCTTTTAAATCCAGAAGTAGGAATTTCATTTTCAATATAAAATTGCTTCTGAATTCCTTTATTTTGAATCAATTTCAATGTTTTTGGAGATGGATAGACTTTTATTCCTTCGGATTCAAGTTTTTCTAAAGCTTCAATATTGACCAATTCGATTTCAAAAGTAAGTACGTCAACTTGTTTTCCAAAATTATAAACGGTTTCAAAATCGGTCAAACTTCCTTGAACAAATTTGTTACTCGCCATTTTACATGGTGGTTCGTCACTTGGATCAAGGACATAAGTTTGAATATCAAATTTTCGAGTTTCTGCCAACAGCATTTTACCAAGTTGACCACCACCGAGAATTCCTAACTTAAAATTGGAAGAAAAATAGTTCATTAATTTATAAATGTTTTTTTAGCAAAGATAATTTATAAATCCAAATTAATTATAAATTGAATAAAAAAAGCCTTCTTTTTCAAGAAGGCTTTATATTTTGAATTAGGATAAAATTAAAGTTTTGCAACAAATTTTGTTAACTTAGATTTTAAGTTAGACGCTTTGTTATCATGAATAACATTTTTCTTAGCCAATTTATCAATCATAGAAATTACTGATGATAATTTTGCAGAAGCATCTGCTTTTTCAGTAGTCAATCTTAATGCTTTAATAGCATTACGAGTTGTTTTGTGTTGATAACGGTTTAGAACTCTTCTTTTTTCGTTACTTCTAATTCTTTTTAAAGCAGATTTATGATTTGCCATTTTTTTCTTTTTTTAATTGTAATAATTATTTATAAACTACTAGCTAAAAAAGTAAAACCTCCCATAATTTATAAAAATCACTTTGGTTTTTACTAATAAAATAAAAATTCGAGACACTGAACATTTATTTTATAAAACTTATTTACAACTAATTGTAGCCCGTAGGGGAATCGAACCCCTCTTACATGGATGAAAACCATGCGTCCTAACCGATAGACGAACGGGCCGTTATTTCCGTATTGCGAGTGCAAAGATACTTCTTTTTTTTGTTTACGCAATAGCCAAAACAACTTTTTTTACTTTTTTTTAATAGGCTTTTGCAAATAACACTCTACCAACAGATTGCAATTCTGAAAAAACGCATTTTCCAGTTTCTTCTACCCTATTTAAAGGAATACATCTAATGGTAGCCTTGGTTAATTCTTTAATTTTCTCTTCTGTTTCAGCTGTTCCGTCCCAATGTGCCGATATGAATCCGCCTTTTTGTTCCAAAACTTCTTTGAATTCTTCAAAAGAATGTACTTCGGTAATGTGATTGTCTCTAAAATTCAATGATTTGTTGAACATATCACTTTGAATTTGAGTTAATAAATTACTTATATAAGTCACAATTCCGTCATTAGCGACCACTTCTTTGGTCAAAGTGTCGCGTCTTGCTACTT
>JAAFHW010000144.1 GCA_013298525.1 Flavobacteriia bacterium | reverse complement strand
CTGAGAACATTGCTAAATTTGAAGTTCTTGGTGATGACATTTTCAACTTTGGTTTGAAAGGTATGCCAGAAATCAAATTACGATTGAAAGAAGGCGTTCCACATTCTAAAGTGAATCTTGCTGCGGCAAGTGACAAACTTCCTTTTACATTAGTGGCAAGTATTGATGCCATTTCTGAAAATTCTAGTGAAGTAAAATTAGATTTTGAAGGTGATTTCAATCCAATGATGGCAATGATGATTAAAGGTCCGATTTCAAAATTCATTGAGACTTTGGCTGAGAATATGCACAAGTTGTAAAGAATAGATTCCAACGGAATACAAAATAGAAAAACCTCGTATCTAATTAGTTACGAGGTTTTTCATTTTTAAAGAATCTATTTTAAAACTAAACTAATTCTTCTTGATTACTAAATTCTGAAATCAATGCTTTTTGTAAGTCAAATGGCACTGCTTCATAATGATCAAATTTCATATTAAATCTTGCTCTTCCTTGTGTTAGCGAACGTAAATCGTTACTGAATTCGTGCATTTCTGCATAAGGAATTTGAGCTTTTATAATAGAGAATTGTCCTTCGGCATCCATTCCTTCTACAACAGCTCTGTGTGATTGAATAGTACTCATTATAGAACCTGTAACTTCTTCAGGAGCATGAATCTCAACATAATAAAATGGTTCTAATAATTGTGGATCTGCATTATGAAAATTTTCTTTAAATGCCATCATTCCTGCCAATTTGAAAGATAAATCATTACTATCTACAGTGTGCATTTTTCCATCATAAACAATAACTCGCACATCACGAACATAAGAACCTGTAAGTGGACCTTCATGCATTTTCTCCATAATTCCTTTCATAATGGATGGATGAAAACGAGTATCAATGGCGCCACCAACGACACAATTATAATATACTAATTTTCCACCCCAAGGTAAATCGTGTTCTTCTTTTCCACGAATATTGTAACCTGTTGGTTCTTCAATTCCTTCGTACCAAGGTTCAATTTTCATAGAAACTTCAGCAAATTGTCCGTTTCCACCAGATTGTTTTTTGTGTCTGTAAACCGTATCCGCACTTTTACGAATGGTTTCTCTATAAGGTATTTTTGGAGTTTTAAAATCAACCGATAGTTTGTAGGCATTTTCCAATTTCCACTTGATGATTGCCAAATGCAACTCACCATGACAATGTAATAAGGTTTGTTTTAATTCTGGAGAAACTTCAACTTTTATAGTTGGATCTTCTTCCACTAATTGATGTAATGCCATCGACAATTTTTCTTCTTCACCTTTTTTAGTGCCTTCAACAGCAATAGTTAGCGTTGGATTTGGAAACTGAATCGGAACAATCTCAATGTGTTTTCCTTTTTCGTGAAGCGTGTTATTGGTATGCGTATTTTTTAGTTTTAAAGTAGCACCAATATCTCCAGCAACCAATTCTTGAACAGGAGTTCTTTTACTTCCTTCTACTTCATAAAGTTGATTGATTCTTTCAATTTGGTTAGTATTCTCATTGGTTAATTCATCGCCAACTTTAATTTTACCTGAAAGCACTTTAAAGAAACTTAAATCGCCAACATGAGGTTCTGATAAGGTTTTATAAACGAAAATTGAGGTTGATTCGTTTTCATCGCAAGTAATTTCTTTACCGTCGACTGTTTTTTGTTTAGGCATTTCGTAAGCTGAAGGACAAACGTTGTCTATGAATCCCATAATTCTTCCGCTTCCCATATTCTTTTTGGCAGAAACACAGAAAATTGGAAAAATCTCATGTTTTATCAACGAATGATGCAATCCTAATTTCATTTCATCTTCATCTAATTCGCCTTTTTCGAAATAACGTTCCATTAAAGTTTCGTCATTTCCTGCAATTGTTTCAATTAATTCTTGATGCAATTGGTTGACTTTTTCCTTTTCAGAATCAGGAATAGGAAGCTTTTCAGGTTTTCCACCATCTTGCGGATATTTGTATAAAACCATGTTTAAAACATCAACGATAGCATCAAATTTTTCACCTTGATTCATTGGATATTGAACCACAACTACATTATTTCCAAAGTGAGCTTTAGCTTAATTTACCGTTCTATCGTAATCTGATTTTTCGTTATCTAAATGATTTACTGCCAAAAGCATTGGAAGTTTATAATCGTTGGTATAATCCCAAATAATATCGGTTCCAACTTCAACACCCATTGCCGAATTTAATAACATCAATCCGCAATCGGCAACTCGCATTGCTCCTATTATTTCGCCTGCAAAATCGTCATATCCAGGCGTATCTAAAAGATTGATTTTGTATCCTTTCCATTTGGTGTTTACCAATTTTGAAAAGAATGTTTTTCCTTTTTCATGTTCAATTTCAGTATAATCTGAAACGGTATTTTTATCAAGAATGGTTCCACGACGATTGATTAATCCAGCTTCAAAAAGCATTGATTCTACCAAAGTCGTTTTACCACTACCCGTGTGTCCAACTAAAACAACATTTTTTATGTGTTTGATATCAAAATTTGCCATAATTACTCGGTTTAGTTATAAATTAATTATACTACCAAATTTCGGAATAGTATAGGAATAACTAAATGATATAAATCATGTTATTGACATTTTTGGGAAGTCGATTTTTTAAATTAAAAAAGCATTTGAATTTCTTTTACACCAAAAGTTTTTATAGAGTCGTCGTTAAGAAGTACTTCCAACCTACCTTCATAATTTACGCCTTGAATGATTCCCATAAATTGATTATTTTCATTGTCTGAAAAAGCAATGGGCGTGTTTAATTTGAAAAGATTTTTATGATATTCATTCCACAGAAAATCATGTTGATTGGAAAGCAACAAACTGCATTGTTTTTTTATTTGAAAAAATAATTTTTCTAAAACCTCATTTAAATCAAATTCTTTCTCTTTTAGTAAGCACAATGAAGACGCTTTTGGCAAATTATCAAAGTTGATTTGATTAACATTTAATCCGATTCCAATTATAGATTCTATTTTATTGTCAGACTTGAAGCTGTTTTCAATTAAAATGCCACCTATTTTTTTGTTTTCTGCCATAATGTCGTTTGGCCATTTAATAGAAAGTTTGGGCAAGTTTAAAGGTTCTAAAGCTTTGATTACTGAGAGTGCAACAGCAACATTCAAATGAAATATTTCATCAATATCTTTCAACACTTCTTTAACCAAGATACTCATAATTAAGTTTTTACCACTTTCTGTTTCCCATGTAGCACCCATTTGACCTTTACCTTTTGTTTGATTCTTTGCAGTTACAACGGTAAAGTTTTCTACGATTTGACTTCTTGACATTTCTTTCAAAAAATCGTTTGTAGAATCTATGGCATCGAGTTTGATTAAGTTCATAGGAATTATTTTGATAAAACAGAGTTTAAACTTATGTTAAGCATCAAAAATAATCACAAATTTTGATACCTTTGCAAATTATATAAAATTTAGATGGCAAAAAAGACAATTAGTACCGATGTTTTATTAACAAACATCATTAAAGGAATAGAAGAAGTAAAAGGAAATGATATTGAAATCCTTGATTTAAGAGAAATAGATACCGCTGTTTGCGATTATTTTGTTATTTGCAACGGTTCATCAAATACACAAGTTAACGCTATTGTTAACTCCGTTCAAAAAGTTGTTTCCAAAGAAATAAAAGACAAACCTTGGCACGTTGAAGGAACAGACAATGCAGAATGGGTTTTAATGGATTACGTTAGTATTGTAGTACACGTGTTTCAAAAAGAAATTCGTGAATATTATAATATTGAAGGTCTTTGGGGCGATGCCAAAATCACTACTTTAGAAAACAAATACTAAAAGCACTATAAATAATGTCAGAGAACAAAAAGCCAAGCGGTTTAAAATTTAGTCCATGGTGGATTTCAGGAGGAGTTATCCTAATATTTGTTGTATTAAACATATTAGGTGGCTCAAGTCTTCAAGATCCTTTAAAAATTTCTTCATCAAAATTTGATGAACTTTTGAA
>JAAFHW010000143.1 GCA_013298525.1 Flavobacteriia bacterium | reverse complement strand
AAGATGGAATGTAGGTTTCGGATTTGCAGCAGTTGTAATGATCATTAGTTTATTGACATTCACTCAAACTCAAAAAAGTTTGGGATCAATTGGTCTTTCTCCTTTGATGGATGTTGAAAAATCTAAGAAAAAAATTCTTGAAGTTGCTACTTATTTAGGTTCACTTATTATTGTTCCAATTATCATAGTTATGGTTGCTAATACAAAGTATACCGATTATTTTATGATGTTTATTGGTCCAGCTTCAATTTTGTATCTGTTTTATGAAATGAAGAATTTTTCATCTTCTGAAAATAAAAAGCTTTTAGCAGCTTTAGTATTCATCATTTTCTCCATTTTCTTTTGGGCATTTTTTGAGCAAAGTGGTGGTTCGTTAAGTTTATTTGCTGCGAATAATTTGAATAACGAAATTTTAGGTATGGAGTTAAGTCCAAACGGAGTTAATAATTCTGCTAATTCATTATTCGTAATTGGTTTTGCAGCTTTGGTTGGATTAGTTTGGTTATGGATGGCGAAAAGAAAAATAGAACCTAATACAGTTATAAAATTTGGATTAGCATTTATATTTCTTGCAGGTGGTTTTTGGATATTTTATTACACTAAATTCTTTGCCGATTTAAACGGAAGAACTTCTTTAGGAATTTTTACTTTCGGATGGTTCATCATCACTTTTGGAGAACTTTGTTTATCTCCAATTGGAATGAGTGCTATGACTAAATTATCGCCACAAAAAACGCAAGCTGTAATCATGGGAATGTGGTTTTTAGCAAGTGCTTATGGGCAATATTTTGCTGGATTATTAGGAGCAAACATAGCAGAAGCATCAGAAAACGCAACCAATTTAGATAAATTAAACGTATATGCTGATGGTTATTATCAATTAGGAATTTATGCTTTAGTTGCTGGAGTAGTTTTAATAGCGATTTCACCATTAATTAAAAAACTAATGCAAGAAGTAAGATAGCCAACATTTTTTTTGGTACCATTTTTGAATATATTTGTAAAAAATAAAACATGAAGAAAATATTTATAACATTATTACTTGTCGTTTCATCAATGACAATTCAAGCCCAAGAGAAATTAACTTGGCATACTAATATCGATGAAGCCATTGCAGTTTCAAAAACTGAAAACAAACCATTATTCTTGTTTTTTACAGGAAGTGACTGGTGTGGATGGTGTATTCGTTTGCAGAATGAGGTTTTTAAAACACCTGAGTTTATTACATGGGCAAAAGAAAATGTGGTTTTAGTAGAACTAGATTTTCCAAGAAGAACACCACAATCAGATGCTTTAAAAATTCAAAATAGTCAATTGCAACAATTTTTTGCAATACGAGGATATCCTTCTGTCAGAATTGCAAAAGCTGGCGCACCGGTTGATGGTAAAACTAGTTTTGAGCTTCTAGGAGAAACCGGTTATTTAGCTGGTGGACCAACAGTTTGGTTAGATGGAGCCAATAAAATGGTTGCCAAGTTTGTTCCTTACACTGCAGAAGAACAAAAAGCAGCTAAAAAAGCAGCTAAAAAGAAGAAATCAACTAAGAAGAAAGCTTAGTTATAGTTTATAGAATCCCTTTTCTGATGTATCATGAAAAGGGATTTTTTCTTTTCTACAAGTTTCTCGCCACACTTTGATATAGGTTTTATAATTGGTAGCATCAACTACAACTTGTTGAGGTTTCCATGATTGAAAGATACGCTCTAAGTTCACTTTTGGCGAATTTGTAAGTAATATAATATCTGGTTTTTCTTCTTCAATAAAAACAGCACTACTATCTATTAAAAGAATTTTCTTGTCTTTGAAATAAAACAAGTTTGATAAAGCTTTTTTCTTTTCGATCTCACAAAAATTGGCAACTAAATAAGATTTTAAAGCAAGATTGTCGTCAGTTGTTTTTAGTATGCTATCGTTACTATAAAGCGTAACTTTATTTCCTTGTCTTTCAGTAATTATAGTTACTTTCTTTTTACTAAAAACAATAAATTCACTGTTCTTCTGACTGTCATATTTTGCATAAATTGTAACAAGTTGTAATCCAATAATGGCAATCATACTAAATGCCAATTTCTTGAAAGTTGGTTTTTTGAACCAAAGAATTATTCCGATGATGACTAAATACCAACACCACATCATGTAGGAGTTGAGCGATAAATCTTTAAAAATAAAATCTTCAAAAGATGCTACCCAAGAAATAATCTTATTCAGTAACCAAATGCTCCATTCTAACAATTTCATCATCGGAATCCATACAACATTGAATGCAGCAAGAACCATTACAATAACTCCAATGCCAAGTATTACACTCAAACCTGGAAGAATTACAATATTGGTAATAAAAAATAATCCAGGAAATTGATGAAAATAGTAAATACTTAAAGGGAATGTTCCTATTTGAGCGGCAAATGAAACAGTAATTATGTCCCAAAAATACTTGACGATTTTGTTTTCTGGAATCCAAACAGAAGTTAGAAGCGGTTGCAGCCAAACAATAAAAAATAAAGCAACATAACTCAATTGAAATCCTATATCAAAAAGAAAAGAAGGTTTTACTAATAAGATTAACAAAGCAGATACTAACAAAGTATTGTAAATATTGATGCTTCGCCTTAAAAACATTCCAACTGCAACAAAAGAAAACATTGTTACCGAACGAACAACAGATGGAGCTAATCCAGCTAATATTCCAAAAGTCCAAAGTGATAGAATGACAAGAACTAATTTAAGAATTGAACCTCTTTTTGTATTTGGAATTGGAGTTAGTAAAAAGGTTACGAATAATAGAATACAACCAACATGCAAACCCGAAACGGATAAAACATGAACGGCTCCTGCGTATTGATAATCGCGTATTACTTCTTGAGAAATATCTTGTTGTTGACCAAGAATTAAGGCGATAACAACACTTAATTCGGTTTTGTTAAAATTATTTTTTTCTAGATTCTGTATAATCCTATTTCGAAGTTTACTTGCATAATGAGAAATGCTTTTATCTACAATTGGATTGATTTTGATATCGGTCACATCGGCATAAATCTGAGCATAGATTTGCTGATTTTCAAGGTACTTTCCATAGTCAAATTGGTTTGGATTGTTTGGTTTCCTGTTTTTGTAGAAAGAGCCATTAACCATTAAATGAGAACCAATTTCTACTGTGGGAAGCACACTGTCTTTTCTGATATTTAAAATTATTTTACCGTAACTTTTTTTACCATTCAATAGAATCATTTCGGTAACATAACGATCATTATTCAAAGTATTTTTTAGTTTTTCTTTGATAATTAGCTCTGTTGAAATTTCATTTTCTGTTTCTTTTACTTGATGTAAATAATGATTCTTATTCAACGTTTGATTACTAATACTCAAAGTAACCATTCCGATTATGAAAGAAGTAAAAAGTGCTACAAATCCAAATAAAGGTTTTTGAATTAAGTCATTTTTATTTTTGAAATAGAAAAAAATCAAAGAAAAAATGCAAAGTAATAGTACTATAAATAGCAATAGCAAATTTGGTTTTGTGATTTGAGAAAAAATTATTCCAAACACAAAACATAGCGTTATTCTTACTAAAGGAAATTGTAATACTTTCATTTCTATAAAAGTATGCAAAAAAGTATATTCCTACAAAAAAAATAATTATTCTAAAATTCGGTTAATTTGAGCAAAGGATTTTCGGTAATAATCTTCGGTTATTGAAGAAATGATTACACCTTTTTTGGTAGACGAATGAACAAATTTTATATCATCGCGATTAACATCAACAATCAATCCAACATGATTAATTTGACTAGAACCACCAGTTTTGAAGAAAATTAAATCGCCTTTTTGAGCGTTACTTTTAGTAATAATTTTTCCTTCTTTAGCCATTTCTTTTGAAGTTCTAGGAAGTGATAAATCATATTTTTTAAAAGATGTAAATACTAATCCAGAACAATCGTAGCCAGCATTTGTAGTTCCACCAAAACGATAAGGTGAACCAATTTTACTTGTAGCATCATCTATGATTTTTTCTGCTAATTTATTGTTTGAACTAGTAGTCGACGAACTTGTTTTACAAGAAGAAACCAAAATG
>JAAFHW010000142.1 GCA_013298525.1 Flavobacteriia bacterium | reverse complement strand
CTATTGGTAATGTAAAACTTGAAGTTATATCAATCAATGTAGCATCTGAAATTTTCATCCCAGGAACATAATCTGAAGATCTATATATTTTTAAACCTAAGGCATTTAAATAGAAACCAGCTGCAATATCAAATTTCATTGTGCTTGCAATTGTCATATCAACAGGAACCAAAAAATAAGCCTTGTTATGTTCAAGTGCACCTCCATAAGAAGACATTTCTAATACTCCCGACTTTATTATCCATTTTTTTGTTCCAACTGGTGAAAAATTCAAATAATTTGGAAAAGCAGTTTGGTTTGAAGCAAAACTTGAAAAATTTTCATTTACAATACTAGGAAAATTATACGTTCTTGGATTTTTCAATTTAAAATCACTTTCGTTTCTTACAATAAACTGATAATCTGTATTATATTTTGTCATTACACCTCTAATACTACCTCGACCAAAAGGTACAATACCAACAGAAAAAGGAGCATATTGGCTAATTCTGCAAAAACGTGTTGTTCCTCCATAGGTTGCATCAACAATATCATGATTTGTTGCATATCCTCCAGAGTCTATGTCAAATAATGTTCTAGCAATTGAATTGTCAGCAAATTGTACATTATCAATTTCTAATAATGTATTTTGGTTTGAATCTGTAGATGCTTGAGATAATGATACGTGTCTTACCAATGTATTTTCATTAACTACAGTAGCTGATGGGAAAAGATATTTCTGAATATCCGTGCCAGAAAAACCAGTTATTTTTGTAGCATCAGTTGGATCAATAAGACCAATTTGCAAAGAACCAAAAACTTTAGCATAAGCTAAATCTTTTAACTTAATATACACTTTTCTTCCAGGAAAAAATCCTTTTTGAAATAACATTGTTTGGTCTACAGCGACACTGAAACCAACAGGTGTAGAAGTTCCAACTTGGACATCTTGAAATGAGATTGATTTGTAAAAAGTTCCAGCTGCGTCATTTGAAGTAACATAACCTTCAATAATGTCGTCAGTTAATATAGTTTTTGGTAATGTTGTTGCTGATATTGCTAAAGCCGAAACTGTTTTGGTTGTTGTTAATTCGTAGGTTTGAACTTCTTGACTCGTGCTTTCAAATTTTTCACTATTCGTGCAATTAGTAAAAAATGGAAAAATGGAAATAAGTACTATTGATTTTAAAATTGTTGATTTCATTTTTTTGATTTTTAATATTAATAAAATATTCTAACATTATCCACTTGATAACCTCCATTTAAATTTGAAGCTGCATATCCTATATATTTGAATGCAAAATGTATTTTTCCTGTATATTTAGAAAGATCCAAAGCTCCAGAATCGACATATATAAATTTAATGTCGTTAGGGGTTGCAACTTTACAATCAACTTTTACCCAATCAGCATCAGAAAAATTTGTTCCATTAAAGTTTGATGAAATGTAAAGCTCTAATGAATTAATAGAGTTTTTTACAAAACCATCTTGGCATGATTGAAAAAATAATTTTTCACCATCTTGAGTATCCATGTCAATTGCGGGAGAAACTAACCATGAAACCGCATCATGTCCAGTTCCACCATAGTAAGAACTAATTTTAGCATAACCATCATTCTTATAAACTGCTCTAGTCCAATTAGTAACTCCATTTTGATTGATATTATACCAACCAGTAGTTGTAATACTACTATTGTTGAAATTTTCAGCAAACATAGTTTTGCTTGGTTCTGTAACCACAACATCACTATCTTTTGTGCAACCTAATAGTATGGAAGTGCACAATGTAATAAAAAAGAATATTTTAAATTTATTTGATTTCATAGTCTGATTTAATTAAAAATTAATATATAAATTCACAAAATAAGTTCTGCCATACCCATAAAAATATTTTGGTGCAAAAGCTGGAGTAGCAGCTGTAACATTTGTTATTGGATTTGTATGAACGGTATTGTCTTGATTAAGTTGGGTGTAATTTGAATTTCTAGCTTGTTCAAAACCTCCTGTTTTATATTTTACATCTAAAACATTATTAACACTTACGAACAAACCAACAGTTTGTTGCCCAAATTTCCAAGATTTACCTCCCGTTAAATTTAGTAATGTAAAATCATTAAATTTTTCTTGTTTTAGCAATTCTGTAGCTCTCGTTAAAGTAGCATCAGAAACTGGCACTCCTGAAGTGAAATTAGTGTCGTCATAAAATCTAGCGGTTCTTGTAATTGGAGCAACATCTATATAATTGCCTCCTAGATAATTAATATTTGCACCAATCCACCAAAATTTTGGATCTCTATACTCTATTCCAAAAGATGCTGCTTGTTGTGGCATACCTGACTGTTTGTAATTTTTAAGTGTTGCTTCACCATAATTTATTACTGGTTTGGTATTAGTTGCAGTTGCTTGATTGTCTATATTCAAAGCTACATTAGGATTGTTATTAAAAATGTATTCTCCATAAGCAGCATTTGCAGTAATTTTTAGTGTTGAAGTTATTGGATATTCTAACCCAAACTCCAATCCAATATTTCTTTTTTCAATGTTTGTAACTGTTTCTGCAACGAATGCATTACTTTCATTTGCTGTAGTAGTTGGATCGTCAATTCCTGCTCCATCACCAAAGAAAAATGAAGTTTCAGTTAAGTTTTGAATGTTTGAATAATAGGCTGTTAATCTAGTTTTTAATTTTGGACTATTGATAATATAACTAGCGTCAATACTAGTTATTTTTTCATTTGCTATTCCATCAACTACGTTATTATTTACACGTGAATTGTTATAGGTATTTCTTAAAGATGGTGCTTTGGTCATGTAGGCACCATTGATGTTAATAAACTGTCTTCCTGTAATTTTGTAGGTTAAACCACCTTTAAAACCAAAATTATCAAAAACAATTTCATTCCCTTTACCAAAAGAATTTGATGGATAATATCCGTTTTTATAGAAACCCTCTCTTTGATATTGTGATCGAGAATAACTTTGACTTACATAAAAATCTACTTTTTTATAAATAAATTTGAATTGAGTGAAAGCATCAATATTGTCTGAAGTTAAGTTATAGTTATAACCAAAAGTATCTCCAACACCTATGTTTCTATTTGGATTATTTAAATCTGATTGTTGTTGGCTACTTCCAACGCCATAAAGTGTAATGTCTTTAAAATAGTCTCCCCCTAAAAGGTCTATCATTTTTTGAAAATTATGAGATGTTAATTTTCTATATGTAGCACCTGCATTCAAAAAAATGTTTTCCGCTAATTGTGAACTCAAAATTGAATTTGCAGTAAATTGCTTGTCGTCAGTTCTATCTTCATACAACGTATAAAAGCTATGTCCATCTCCACTATGTTGATTTGAATATACTAAACCATCCCAATTTAATTGACCATCTGCAAGAAATTTTTCTGATTTTTTTGTTGCCTCTAAATAATTAGGAGTATAAAAACCTGCAGTATCATAATAAGAGGTCTCATAACTTGGTAAGTTTCTATAATAAGTTGGGTCTGGATTGTCAGCACCTTGATAGGTCAAACGTGTATTTCCAATTTTACCAAATTGATATGAGATACTAGTGTTTAAATTAGATTTAGAATTAATTTTCCAATAATCACTTAATATAAAAATTGGTTCTTCAACCGATTTTATTCTAGAATTTCTTTTTAATCCGTTTTGATAACCCCAATATGAATTGTATTTTTCACCTTTCAAATCCGTAACTTCTTGTGTGTTTGGTGAGTTTTTACCTCTATTATTTTGACCGTAAATTGAAGTGAAATTCAAAGAGTTTTTGTCATTCAATTTTTTTTCTATACTAGCGAAAAAAGAATTTGCACTATAGGTTGTGCCTTCAAAATACCCTTCATTAGCAAATCTTCTTGAGGCAGAAACTACATAAGCCCAACCGTCATTTCTCATTCCTGATGCAGTTGTTCCCATTATTCTTCCTGTATAGTTTGTGTTTGTTGCACCAATAGAAACTCGATTGCCTTTTCTGTATAATGAAGCTCTAGTATTTATTTCATCTGTTCCTAAAATCCCTCCAAAAGAATAATCAGACGGTGCCGATCCTAATGTGTATTCTTGATTTCTTGTAGCGTCGTTTAATCCTCCCCAATTGCTATATTGCGGTC
>JAAFHW010000141.1 GCA_013298525.1 Flavobacteriia bacterium | reverse complement strand
AAAAATAGCGTGAAACGCTACCATTACTTGTTTCTGAGGCTCTGCAAAAACCGTTGGACAAAGTAAAGTAACGCCACGCTGTACGTGACGTTTTACACCTTACTCCCCATCCAACACTTTCAGTTTTGCAGACTTTCAGAAACGGGAATTTCAGTTAAAACGCAAATATATTTTTGTTGCTTTTATTTCAAATTCGGAGCAATGTTAAGTAAACATTTCGGTTTTGGCGTAAACGTTGGTCATATTTTGGCAAAATTTATTAAACGGTGAAAGAAATAGAGTGTTCTTCTACCCCTCTATTTTCTTCCCTATTATTAGTAGCTATGCACTACTATTATAACTTGATAATCAAATGATTATATTTTTTAATAAAGCATTTTTTTATTAAAAAAATGCTTTTAACTCAAAATCTCCCAAAATGCTTATTTTTAGGCTAAAAATCTTGATTTTTTCTTATTTTATGGCTATTCCAACATGGTATTTGAAAGGCTTTCCCAGCTATTTTATTGGGGAAGACAAGCAGTTGTACAGGCTTATCCGTTCAGGAGAAACGGATAGCTTTCAGTTAAAGAAATTATGTATGCAGCGATACACGAAAGGCTACTATTTTTCGGGTAAATTTTACTCTTTAGCGAAACTTCGTCCTCTGCTTTATCGGGTGGAAAAAACAGCACCCCTTCATAGCTTCGAGGAATAAAATAGGCTCTGCTTTTTTAATTGGCAAATGAACTGTATTTTTGGCGAATGATAATTTAAAAAATTAGTATAGCCCACTATACCAATTTTAAGGATTAGTCTCAATCTATGTCGTCCATCCTTAAAATTGGTAGTGGGGTCTTGCAGACGGCTTCCACCCAGAACATAAAATGAGCAAAGCAATATGTAGAATGTCCAAGTGTAAAAGTAGCGGTTCAGCTACGGGAAAAACCCAACATAATTATCGAGAACGAGAGGTACTAAATGCCGACAAAGAACGGCAACATTTGAACCAAGAATACCTCAATTTAACACAAAAAAGCATTTGGGATATTGCTACCGAACGCATTGAAGAAGCAGGGGTAAAACGAAAAATTAAACCCGATGCCGTGCGAGCCGTGGAGATGATTTTATCCGCATCCGCTGATTTTTTTGAAAGAGACGAAAATGGGATTGCTTTCGACATTCGTGGTGGGGAGTGGTTAGCTAAGAATATGGAGTTTTTACAAGGACGTTACGGCAAAAATTTAGTAGCCTTAACGCTTCATCAAGACGAGAAAACGCCACACCTGCACGCCATCATTGTACCCTTAACCCAAGATAATAGACTCTCCGCAAAGGAGGTTTTTACACCCCGAACCTTACGAGTTTTACAAACTGATTACGCTAAAGCGATGAAGTGTTTTGGACTGGAGCGAGGAGTTGAAGGAAGTAAGGCAAAGCATTCCGACATGAAGACTTATTACGGAGCAGTTAAAAGTTTGAATGATTTACAGGAAGAAACCAAAGAAGCCCAAGCACTCAAAGAATCAATCCCTGATTTACAAATTCAGAAACAATTTTTAGAACAGCAGTTGCGTTTGGAACGAGAAAAGTTTGAGCGAGAAAAGGCTAAGGACAAACTCGAGCGAGAACGCTTAGAGCAGGAAATGGTAAAACTCAAATTCAATTATGAATTTAGTAAGGTAGCACTTGATAAAGTCGAAAAGGAATTAGCCGAAAAACAAAAAACACCAACCCAAAACAACCCTTTTAAAAGAAGCATACGATGATAGACCCCTTTGATGAAATAGCCGCTTTACGTAAGAGCCACGAAGAATTAAATCAGTTAATACAAAAGTCCTTAAATCAACCACCACGTTGGACAATTGATTCTAACGCCATTGCCGAACAACTCAGTCAAAGAGTGCCTAATCCTGTGGACACTTTGGAACAAATCAAATTGACCGAAAGAAATATGATTCAAGTTCTCCATAACTTTCCCAAAAGTATTCCCATCAAGGGCGAGTTCTACGGGTTTACCAATAGGAAAACTTTTTTCTCCTATTGGGGAATGTTGGTCTTGATTGTTTTTGTGGCTTTCTATGTTAGTTTTCGTCAGACAGATAATGAGCAAATCAAGGACTATAAACGATTGGTCGAAGATTTCCATAGAAAAAATCCTAAAGTTGCCAATAAGTATTTTGGCTCTTGGTACGAGCGAAATATTGAGTAGCGGTAATTCTCACTCTCCCGATAACACAGGGTCTTTACTGGTCCTTTTATGAAGTTCGTATTTACCCAAATTTGACTGGTACTTGTAGAATAACTCCAAATAGGGTTCGTCTTTCAGGTCTAAGCCTGTATCGTTTTTGGGAATCTCTAAACCTCTGAACTCTCCAAAACTGCCCATGAGCCTACGACCTTTCAGAATTTCCCAAGCCAAGAAATTATCGTCAAATTCCATTTCTGAAAATTTGAGAGCGTATTTGAAGATTTCAACAAAAACCGTTTTATCGTCATCATCTTTGACCGAGCAGTAAGCAATTTGGGAATCTTTGGTAACGCTTTTCCATTCGGCTTTGATTTGGGATTCAAAAATAACATCTTCCGTCAGCAGTAGTAAATTGGCGTGCGGATGCCACTCTTTGGAATTTTCGCCCCTTTTCACTTCAATACTGTAAGCTCCTGCCACTACGTTTGCGAAACAGCTATTCAAGGCGTAAGCCTTCGATTTTTTTCCATTTTTCGCAATTAAAGCATCTCTACGTCTCGCAATCAATCTTTTCAAAGAATTGTGTAAATGCTCATAACGCTCTCCTAAATCTTCCCCATTTTTGATGGTTAAAACCACATAGTAAATCGACAATTTGGGGAGTTTTCTTTTGAGTTCTTGAAACTTAGCTTCGTAAATCTGTACCTGTTTAGCAGCTCTCACAATCGCACACATGGGACAAAGTAAATGAACACGACAACAATGTGTTGCTTCTAATTTTACTTTTTTTAGACCCACATAATCCTTAAAGAGTAGATAATCGTAACAAGAATGAAGCCTTTGGAAAAAAGAATCGTCAATTTTTCGACTTTTCTTCAGATAAGAGGAAAGTTTACGAGTGCGTTTTTTATGGGAGGAAAGTCTATTTAAGCGTTTACCGTGCTTAAACGAAGACTCATCAAAATCTGAATTATCATTTTTTTCCTCCTGTGCATTTTTTTTCGCCTTTGGAATATATGATTTTTCAGACAAAACATTTAATTTTGTCATGTAATCTACTAATAATTACAAAAAACCGCACCACACGGTTATTAGTATGTTAAACTCTTTATTTGAAAAGTCAGCTTTCTCACGAGCTGACTTTTTTACTTTTATTCCCCAAAGATAATAAAATCTCTCTCACTTTATTGACATATTCTCAAGGAAGGAAGGAGGCTTCGCAAAAAGACCCCCAAAACGCCCATTTTAGCCCCTTTTGACCCTTTTTGAGAAATATCCCTAATTCGCCCTTTTTTGCTTCAAAATAACGCTCAACAAATGCCATTTTGGTGCGAGGTTTTTATCATGCGACGTTGCCAAGTGTTTACAAACATTCCAAGGCAATCTTAATTAATTCACTCAAAAAAAATATCCCTAATCTGATAAAGACCTCATTTTTTTTTAAGAAGTCTTTCATTTTCCTTTTTGTCATGCTCTTTTTTTAGCCAAAATACCCACTGAGATTAGGGGTGGACAAGGACAAAATGCGAATTCTTAACTCAGGTTAAAAAAACTTGGGTAGGCTCTTGCGAGTAAGGGGCTAAATAAATCATTTTCTTTTTTCGGTTGAAATATCTGACAGCGTACTCGTATTCTTGGAATGACCGCATGACCACTTTGACCGCCCAACCTCTGCGGAAGAGATAGATTTTCTTTTCCGTGAGTGACATCATGTTTTGCAAAGCCAACATATCGGTTTTTGAATAATGGTCGTAATTGGGAATTCCTTCTAACTCTTTGAGATAAACTCTAAACTTCTTACCGCCAAAGTATTTTTGGGCGACTTCAAAGTACACGCCCTTGAATCTTTCCAAATGAAGCGACCACCCATTGACCGCCAAATATTCTACCTGAGTGGGATAATCCATGCCTTTGAGAAACGCCAAAGAGATTTCGAGTTTTGTCTCCTGATTTTGAGCCTTGACTA
>JAAFHW010000140.1 GCA_013298525.1 Flavobacteriia bacterium | reverse complement strand
ACTAAAAATATAGTTATATGTTTGTCTTATAAAAATAATCATCATGCAAAAGTTAACGAATAAAGAAGAAGAAATCATGCACATTTTATGGAAGCTAAAAAAAGCTTTTGTAAAAGAAGTTATGGCTGAAATAACAGACGAACAACCACATTACAATACACTTTCTACCATCATCAGAAATTTGGAAGATAAAGGATATGTAAGTCACAATGCTTATGGAAACACGCACCAATATTTTCCAATTATTGCTTTAGAAGACTATCGTAAAGAATTTATGAATACGGCAATTGAAAACTATTTTAATAATTCCTATAAAAATATGGTTTCGTTTTTTGCTGAAGAAGAAAAAATTTCGGCTGACGAATTGCGTGAGATTTTGGAGATCATAGAGAAAAGAAAATAGTTCAAAGTACGAAATACGAAGTACGAAATACGAAGTAGAAAAGTAGAAAATTAGAAATTGTAACTTACTTATTAAAATCAAGCGGATTGTTGGCTACCTTCTTTCTTGCTTATCATTTTTTATTGCGAAAAGAGACTTTTTTTACTAGCAATCGTTGGTTTTTACTTTCAGGTTTGGCTACTTCCATCCTATTGCCTTTATTTTTCATTAAGAAAATTGTTTACGTTGAAAGGCCGAAAATTACCTTGCCAATTTCTCCAAAAAATAATGATTTACCCATAATCATTGACAAAGCAACACCAATTACAACAGAAAGTATTGATTGGCTTCAAATCTTGTTTATTGTCTACGGTATTGTTGCAATAATCTTAATTATTAAAGTTATTATTGATTTGTTTTCACTTGCCAAACTGTTGAGAAAACAAACCGTTCATAAGCAAGAAGACTTATCTTATATTAATATAAATCAAGATATTGCACCTTTCTCATTCTTTAATTATATAGTATTTAATTCAAGTCTTTACTCGCAAGAAGAATTAGAAAGTATCTTATTGCATGAGAAGATTCACAGCCAAGAAAAACATTCCATTGATGTTTTGATTGCTAAGTTATTTACCATTGTTTTTTGGTTCAATCCATTAGTTTGGTTCTATCAAAAAGCCATCATTCAGAATTTAGAATACATTGCCGATAGCAAAGCAATACAAAATATAGAAGACAAAAAGTGTTATCAAATGGCACTTTTGAAGGTAGTTTCTCATCAAAACTGCTTACCCATCACCAATCATTTTTATCAATCATTAATCAAAAAACGAATCGTTATGTTAAACAAAAATCAATCCAACAAGAGAAGTATTTGGAAGTACACATTAATTCTTCCTGTAGTCATTGCTTTCGTATTTTTATTTCAAATAAAAGTCGTAGCGCAAGAAAAATTAATTCAACTTTCTGAGGGCTCATCAATTTCAACATCAACAAGAGAAGTCACAGAAATGTATTGGACAAAAAACAGCACAGATGAAGAATTCAAAAATGATATTGAAGCCTTAAAAAGTTCAGATATTATAATATCATTCAATGGTATAAAAAGAAATGATAAGCATGAGATAATTGAAATTACCATTTCCTACGAAGATAAATTAGGAAATAAAAATTCAAAAAAATTCAATAAGAAAAATGGAATTGATCCTATCAATTTTAAAAGAGATATTGATCAAAATGGAAAAGGTGAAATTGGATTATATATTGTAAGTAATTCTAAACTTCTTAAAAATAACAATAAAATAAATCGAGACATTGATAAAAGCATTGATTTAGATGCTATAGAACAATCTAAAAGAGATATTGAACAATCCAAACGAGATATTGAGCAATCCAAACGAGATATTGAGCAATCCAAACGAGATGTTGAACAATCGAAATTAGATATAGAACAATCAAAAAGAGATCTAGAACAAGCAAAACTTGATATTGAACAAAGTAAGAGAGATATAGAACAATCGAAAATAGATTTAGAAAAAAGTAGATTATTTCAAGAACAAAATAAAAAAAAGATAGTTATTTTCTCCAATGATAATGGTGATGACATTGTTTTCATTCCTGCAGAAAAAATTTTAAAATTACCTGGTTATCCTTCTGCTAGACTTAATGATGGCGAATTAGTTCTAATTGTTAATGGCGTTGAAAAAACAAATCCGTTGGAAACCTTAAATCAAATGAATTTACAAAATGTAAAATCCGTAAGGGTTTATGATGAAAACGGAAAAGAAACTCCTGGTACTCAAATCAAGAAAATTGTAATTACAACCAAATAAATTTCCTAAATCTTACTTAAAAAAGTTAAAAAATTGTAAATCTATATCCGTTGAAATAGACAACTTTATAAATTTGTTTTAGAATTTTATCAATCAATAAATCAAATAACAAATCTTATGAAAAAACAATTTAGAAACTTTGCTTTTGTACTTCCTGCTTTAGTTGCGTTTCTTTTTTATCAGAACGTGGCTTTGGCACAACAAAATCCGTTTACTTGGAACAATCAAGCCAATAGTGATGACATTGTAATGACTTGGAACAAGAATACACCAGAAAGCGAAATGAAAGACGACATTAAAGCTTTGGGAGAAAAAGGAATTACTATCAAATATTCGGGAGTGAAACGCAATAGCAAGGAAGAAATTACTGCTATTAAAGTAGAATATTCTGATAGAAAAGGTAATAAAGGCAAAATGGAATTGGATAATGCCAACCCAATTGCAACCATCAAATTTTTCAAACAAGGAGATACTGTTGGATTTGGTGAACCTTCAAACGGAAATGACTTCTTTGCAGGAAACCCAATGATGAACGGTTTTGCTGGTACTGATGAACTTATGAAACAATTCAAGTTCAATGGAAATAATGGCAATTCGCAATCGTTTAGTTTTAGTTTTCCAAACGATGAAGAAGGAATGAGTAAATCAAAATCGCGTATTCAAATTCAAAAAGATGGTAGAAAACCTTTAGTAATTGAAGATGGTGAAGTTATTGAAGGCGCTGACGATTATTCTACAGAAGAAATAGAAGAAATCAAAAAGAACCACAAATTTGAATTTTCTGATGGTTTTGGAAATAACTTAGGAGAAAAGCAATTTGATTTCAGAAATGCAGAAGGATTAGAAAACTTCAAAAAACAAATGGAGGAAATGAAATCTTCGTTTGGTGGTTCCTCAAAAGATTTAGACAATACCAAAGAAGAAATGCTAAAAGCCAAAGAGGAAATGATCAAAGCCAAAGAAGAACTAGAAAAAGCCAGAAAAGAATTAGAGAAATCTAAAACGGCAACAAAAACAAAGAAAGCATAAACACAGAAGACCATTCTTAATTGAGTGGTTTTTTTTTTACTTCGGTGCCTTCGAAGTAAAAAAAAACTATCTTTGCAAAAAAAAGTGATGTACAAAGTCTTAGCTAAAATAAACAAACTTTTACTGCCAAGTTTTACCAAACAGCAATTGGATTTGGCTAAAGCTAAAAAATGGCAAATGGCGCTTATCGCTTACCGTTACTATGTAACTTGTCGTGCTATTGACTAATAAGTCATCGCAGCAAAAATTTCATTGTCTCCCAATTTATCTCTTCCGTGAAGGAAAGTTAACTCCATTAGAAAATTGCATTGCACTATTTCTCCACCTAAGCGTTCTACCAGTTCGCACACCGCTTTTGCAGTTCCACCAGTAGCTAAAACATCATCATGAATTAAAACCTTGTCGCCTTTTTGGATAGCATCAATATGAATTTCTAAAGTATCGGTGCCATATTCTAAATCGTAAGTAGCTGAGATAGTTTCGTAAGGTAATTTCTTTGGTTTTCGCACTGGAATGAAACCTGCATTTAAAGCTTCGGCTAATAAGATTCCGAAGAAGAAACCACGACTTTCTACTCCGATAACTTTATCAATTTTCTTATCTTTTACTGTTGAAAGCAATAAATCTAAAGTTTCTTGTCTTGCAACTGGGTTATTTAATAAAGGTGTAATGTCTTTGAAACCAATTCCAGGTTTCGGAAAATCCTGAATATCACGGATGTATTTTTTAAGTGGCATAATTTTTAAATTTAATCCTCATTTTGATTTGCAAGTTACACATTTATCTTTATATTTGCACCCACAAAAAAGGCCTCGTGGCGCAACTGAATAGCGCACTTGATTACGGCTCAAGAGGTTACTGGTTTGAATCCAGTCGAGGTCACTTAAGAATGAAAAGCTCTGACGACAGTCAGGGCTTTTTTTGTATTCTATTTTTAATTTTTGAGCTAGCTCAAAAATTAAAAATAGAATACAAAAAA
>JAAFHW010000014.1 GCA_013298525.1 Flavobacteriia bacterium | reverse complement strand
GAACACAACCTGGTGGACAACTAACAACCACCAATGAAGTAGAAAACTGGCCTGGAAATCCTGAAGGAATTACTGGACCACAAATGATGATTGGTATTGAAGAACAAGCCAAACGTTTTGGAACTGATGTTCGTGATGGTTGGGCTACAAAAGTAGATTTCTCTGGAGATATTCACAAAGTGTGGATTAATGACACTAAAGAAATTCACTGCGAAACCGTAATCATTTCAACTGGTGCAACGGCTAAATATTTAGGTTTACCATCTGAACAACATTATTTGAATATGGGTGGAGGTGTTTCTGCTTGTGCGGTTTGCGACGGATTTTTCTACAGAAACCAAGAAGTTGTAATTGTTGGAGCTGGAGATTCTGCATGTGAAGAAGCGCATTATTTATCTAAACTTTGTAAAAAAGTTACAATGTTGGTAAGAAGTGAGAAATTTAGAGCTTCTAAAATCATGGAACAACGCGTTAGAAATACTGAGAATATCACAATTTTAATGAACCACGATACAGTTGAAGTTCTTGGTGACGGACAAGTTGTTACTAGCGTAAAAGCTTTAAACAAAACTACAAACGAAGAACTTGAAATTCCTGCAACTGGATTTTTTGTAGCTATTGGACATAAACCAAATACGGATATTTTTAAAGACTATTTAACATTAGACGAAACAGGTTATATTGTAAACATTCCTGGAACTTCTAAAACGAATGTTGCTGGAGTTTTTGTTGGTGGTGATGCGGCTGACCACGTTTACAGACAAGCTATTACTGCTGCTGGAACTGGTTGTATGGCAGCTTTGGATGCTGAAAGATATTTGGCTGCTAAGGAGTAATATTTTTTTACACGAATTTCACGAATTTCACGAATTTTCACGAATTATTTGAACATAGATTTCACGAATTATAAAAGCTGTTCCTTTATTGGAATGGCTTTTTTTTTTAGAAAAATATCTTTTGAAAACTGAATTTAGTGTTTAAAGATTACTAACTAGCTCTGATAGTAATGAAAATCTCGTCTTTTGGGACGAGATTGTAATGGATAGCAGGAACACGGAAACCAAAAACTCCCAAGCCATTCGCTCCTAAAAACAAAAAAACCGAACATTGCTGCTCGGTTTTTTTATATTTAATAATTAAAATTAATCATTCATAGAAATCAAAAACTCTTCGTTATTTCTGGTCTTTTTGATTTTATCATTTATGGTATCCATTGCTTCTACTGGGTTCATGTCGGCTAAGAATTTACGTAAAATCCACATGCGTTTTAATGTGTTTTCGTCTAATAATAAATCGTCGCGACGTGTACTTGAAGATGTTAAATCGATGGCTGGGAAAATTCTACGATTAGCAATTTTTCTGTCTAACTGTAATTCCATGTTACCTGTTCCTTTGAATTCTTCGAAGATTACTTCATCCATTTTCGAACCAGTTTCAGTCAATGCTGTTGCGATGATACTTAACGAACCACCGTTTTCTACATTACGAGCTGCTCCGAAGAAACGTTTTGGTTTTTGCAAAGCATTGGCGTCAACTCCACCAGAAAGTACTTTTCCTGATGCAGGTTGAACGGTATTATATGCTCTTGCCAAACGTGTAATCGAATCTAAAAGAATCACTACATCATGACCACATTCTACCAAACGTTTAGATTTTTCAAGAACAATATTAGCAATTTTAACGTGTTCCATTGGTTCACGATCGAAAGTTGAAGCGATAACCTCACCACGAACGCTACGTTGCATATCGGTTACCTCTTCTGGACGTTCATCTATCAATAAAACAATTAAATAAACCTCTGGATGATTGGCAGCAATAGCATTGGCAATGTCTTTTAATAACATTGTTTTACCTGTTTTTGGTTGTGCGACAATCATTCCACGTTGTCCTTTTCCTATTGGTGAAAATAAATCGATTATTCTTGTAGAAGTACTGGCTTGTCTGTCGGCAATTCTGAATTTTTCTTGTGGAAATATTGGGGTTAAATGATCAAAAGAAACTCTATCGCGAACGACTTGCGGATCGTGACCATTTATTTTTAAAACTCTTACTAATGGGAAAAACTTTTCTCCTTCTTTTGGAGGACGCACCACTCCTTTTACAGTATCACCAGTTTTTAATCCGAACAAACGAATTTGTGATGTTGAAAGATAAATATCATCTGGTGAAGCTAAGTAATTATAATCGGATGAACGTAAAAACCCATATCCGTCAGGCATCATTTCTAAAACACCTTCACTTTCAATAATTCCGTCAAATTCGTAATCGGCATCACGGAAGTTTGGTTTGTTTTTATTCTTGAAATTTGGGTTTTGATTTGGATTCTGATTTGGATTTCCGTTACCATTACCGTTTTGATTCGGATTCTGGTTTGGGTTTTGATTTGGGTTCTGGTTTTTATGCTTCTGATTCGGATTTTGATGTTTTACAGGAGCATTTTCTGTAGCTTCTTGAATTCCTTCGGTTGAAGTTTCTTCTTCTTTTGGAGTACTTTCTGCTGTATTCTCTTCTGATTTAACCTTTGTAGGTTTTACAAACTTAGGTTTCTTTTGAAATTTCTCAGGTTTGGAAGCTACTTCGTTTATTGGAGCAACTTCTTCTTGAACTGAAGGTTCTACTTGTTCAACAGGAGTTTCAGAAAATAAGTCTTTCGATTTTTTTTCAATTTTCGGAGAAGCATCAGGAGCGATTCTAGCTCTTTTTACTTTCTCTTCTTTTGGTGCAGCTACTTTTTCTTGAGAAGTATCAGATGAAGTTGCGGCTTGATGTTGTAAGATTTGCTCAATTAAAGCATCTTTCTTTACACCGTTAAATTTTATGGTTTTAGCCAATTTGGCAATTTCTTGAAGTTCAGATAACTTCATTCCTTTTAATGCAGAACTATCAAACATAAATGTTTATATATATATTAATGGATTGAATGACAATACAAAATGTGTGGTGATTTTTTTATTGGAACCTCCGTGTTTTTGAAGTACTTACGGATTTGTTATGCAATAATAAGAATAATTTTATATCAAGCAATAGTTTTTTAAAAAAAGAAAATATATTTTTGCGTTATAAATAAGTAATAATGTTACAAAGAATTCAAACCGTTTATTTAGCTATTGTATTTATTCTTGTAGGAGTGCTTCCATTTGTGTTTCCGCTTTGGAAATTTGAAGATGGAAAAGAATTCTATTTTATGAGTAAAATGCTATACCAAGTTTTGTTTGGATTGAGTACAGCTCTAACTGTTTTGAGTATAATATCGTTTAAGAAAAGACAACAACAATTTGTTTTTAACAGATTGAATATGATATTAAATTTAATTTTATTAGGATTATTTGTTTATCGTTCACTAAATTTATCTGGAGAAACTCCTGTAGTTTCTGAGAAAGGTATTGGGATGTTTCTACCTATCATTTCTATCGTAATGCTGGTTTTGGCCAACAAAGCCATCAAGAAGGATGAAGATCTCGTAAAATCTGTTGACCGATTGAGATAAACCTATAAACTTAGTTTATTAGTGCGAAGAAAATCCTGGATGAAAATCTGGGATTTTTTTGTTTGAAATAGTAGCCACAGATTCACAGATTTTTTTATATTTGAATTTAAATCAATCATTAAATCTTATGAAAAATTTATTATCCATAATTTGTTTATGTCTTTCTTTATCAAGTTTTGCCCAAGATTTTAATTTTAAATCAGAATACAATCCTTCAGATAAAAAAATGATTACTAATTATTTAAGTTTCGAGGGAATTAATTTTTCTCAGAGTTCAATTTCAAGTAAAGATCTTGTAAATAAAAATTACATCATAAATTTAAAAGAGTACAAAAATGGTTTGTTGGTTAATACAACTTGTTTAGTTAAAAGTAATAATGAATACTATGCCATTATAGATTCAACAACATTCAAATTTAATATTTTAGGAAAAAGAACCAAAAACAACTACGACCTTTGCTTGTACTTTAACAGATACAGCACAAAAAAATATTCCTTTAAGTTACAATCTAAATATGCTGAAGATTATATTTTAAAAGAAATTCCAATAAAAGAAAATGACTTACAATTTAACAAACCATTCATTTTCTTGCTCTTAACAACACCCGAATATCACAAAGATGGTTCTGCTTCTTGGTGCGAAGTAGCTGCAAGTGAAACTCCTGATAAAATTTATGAAAAGAACAAAATTCCTCATTTTTTTGTTTTTGAAATGACAATCTTGTAAAATTCAATATCTACTTCTTACCTATTTCAATAATCTCCAAACTCTGAATTTTATCGCCATCGATTTCAAATCGTAGCATTGTTCGCACTTGATGAAATCCTGAAATTCCACAAGCTCCTGGATTCATGTGAAGTAAATTCAATGTTTTATCAAATTGCACCTTTAATATATGGGAATGTCCGCATATGAACAATTTTGGTGGATTTAACTTCAATTCCTCACGAACAGCTTGATTGTATTTTCCGGGATAACCGCCAATATGTGTAATCCATACATCAACTCCTTCGCACAGGAAGCGATTATTTAAAGGAAATTCCATTCGAGCTTTGTCGTCGTCAATGTTTCCATAAACTGCTCGAAGTGGTTTTAGCTTTTTAATTGTATCGGTTACAACCAAATCACCAATATCTCCGGCATGCCAAACTTCATCAGCTAGATTTACATATTTTAAAATAGTATCGTCAATATGACTGTGCGTATCGGAAAGTAAAAGGATTTTTTTCATTTATGCTGAACTTGTTTCAGTAATTATTTGCCACAAAGGCACTAAGTCGCAAAGTTAATTATTTAGGAAAACTTTAAACATTCAATCTATTAAAATCTTTGTAAATTTGCAATCAATTAGATTTGATTCAGATTTTCATATCTAATATTTAAAATCTAATATTTAAAATTACAATTGAGATATTTTCTAGAATTTGCTTACAAAGGAACTAACTATCACGGATGGCAATATCAGCCAAACGCAACTTCTGTTCAAGAAACTTTGACCAAAGCACTTTCCACGATTTTGAAAACAGATATTGAACTTGTTGGCGCTGGTCGAACGGATTCTGGTGTTCATGCCAAGCAAATGTTTGCACATTTTGATTATGACTTAGAAATTGATATTCCTTATTTAAGTCATAAACTCAATTCATTTTTACCCAAAGATATCGCCATTTTGAACCTACATAAAGTTCACGATGAAGCTCATGCACGATTTGACGCAACAAAACGAACTTACGAATACCATATCCATACCAAAAAAGATGCATTCGAAAGTGACGATTCATGGTACAATCAAAATGATTTGAACATCGACAAAATGAATGATGCATGCAAAATACTTTTCAATTACATTGATTTTGAATGTTTTTCAAAAGTACATACCGATGTAAATACATTTAATTGTACAATTTTTGAAGCAAATTGGACAAAAGTTAACAGTCGATTAGTATTCACAATTTCAGCAGATCGATTTCTGAGAAATATGGTGCGCGCAATTGTTGGAACTATGGTAAATATAGGATTAGAAAAAGTATCTTTGCAAGACTTTATTGAAATAATCGAAAGCAAAGACCGAAAAAAAGCAGGTTTTTCAGCACCTGCACACGGATTGTATTTGACGAAAGTGGAATATCCTTATCTAGTGATTAGTAAAGAGTGATTAGTGAAAAGTAAAGAAAAATAGTAAAGATACTGAAACAAGTTCAGCATAAATGAAAGCAAAAGCATTCGACATACGTTTATTTAAACGAATTTTAAAATATACAAAACCCTATAAAACCGTTTTTTATGGCGTAATTGCTGCTGCAGTTTTATTAGCAGTTTTTGCTTCCTTACGACCATTTTTATTGAAACAAACCGTTGACCATTATATAAAACCTCATGATCAAAATGGGTTGTTACTTTATGTTTCATTGATGGGAGTTGTCTTATTACTAGAAGGAATTTTTCAGTTTTTCTTTGTTTTTTGGGCAAATCTTCTGGGGCAAAATATTATCAAAGACATTCGAACAAAACTTTTCAAACACATGTTGAGTTTTAGAATGAAATATTTTGACAATGCACCTGTTGGACAATTAGTTACTCGTTCCGTTTCTGATATTGAACAAATTGCTAGAATTTTTAGTCAAGGTTTGTTTATGATTATCAGTGATTTGCTAAAAATGTTGGCTTGTCTAATCATCATGTTTTACATGAATTGGAAATTAACTTGGATTGTAATTACAGCCATGCCAATTTTGGTTTACATCACGAGAATTTTCCAACGAAAAATGCAAGTGGCTTTTGAAGAAGTAAGAAATCAAGTAGCAAATTTGAATACGTTTGTTCAAGAACGTGTTACAGGAATGAAAATCGTGCAACTATTTAATCGTGAAGATATTGAATATCAAAAGTTTAAAGACATTAATCAAAAACACAATGTTGCTTGGATTAAAACCATTTTGTACAACTCCATTTTCTTCCCAATCGCCGATATTATTTCGTCGTTAACCTTAGGTTTTGTAGTGCTTTATGGAGGTTTTCATATTTTAGATGGTGACAAATTTACTACGTTTGGAGATTTATTTTCTTATACGATGTTCATCGGAATGTTGTTCAATCCTTTGCGTCAAATTGCAGATAAATTCAACGAAATGCAAATGGGAATGATTGCTGCCAACAGAGTTTTTGATATTTTGGACACCGAAGAAGATGTTCAACAAACTGGAACTATTGAAGCCAAACATTTTGCAGGAAACATTAGTTTTGAAAACGTTCGATTCAGTTACATTAAAGATGAAGAAGTTTTAAAAGGCATTTCTTTAGAAGTAAAATCGGGTGAAACTATCGCGATTGTGGGTTCAACTGGAGCAGGAAAGTCTACAATTATTAATTTGTTAAATCGTTTTTACGAAATTAATTCAGGAACAATTTCTATTGATAACCAAGACATTAATACTTTCACTTTAGAAAGTTTACGAGCTCAAATTGCAGTGGTTTTACAAGATGTTTTCTTATTTGCTGATACCATTTATAACAATATTACTTTAAATAATACTAATGTTTCTCGTGAAGAAGTTATTGCTGCTTCTAAGAAAATTGGTGTTCACGAATTCATCATGAGTTTGCCTGACGGTTATGATTATAATGTAAAAGAACGCGGCGTGATGTTATCGTCTGGACAACGCCAATTGATTGCTTTTTTACGTGCTTATGTTAGCAATCCGAGTATTCTTATTTTGGATGAAGCCACGTCTTCTATTGACACTTATTCTGAAGAATTGATTCAAAGAGCAACAGAAACTATTACAAAAGATAGAACTTCTATAGTGATTGCGCATAGATTGGCAACCATTGTAAATGCTGACAAAATCATAGTTATGGACAAAGGTGAAATTGTAGAATCTGGAACGCATCAAGAATTGGTTAACAAGGAAAATGGTTATTACAAAAACTTGTACGATTCACAATTTTCGGAAGCAATCTAAAAACCATTTCGTTTTTATTATATTTGATAAAAATTAAATAAAACTATGGCATTTACTATTGCAATTTCAGACGAAAGAACTCCATTAAAAAACAATACTTGGTTAAAAATTTTTATCGGATTTTTTCTGATAAATTGGATAAATTCTTATGTAGGAAATACCGATACAGCCAATTGGATTTTAGAAAACACCTTAGTCTTTCTATTTCTAGGTTTTATGATTTTTACCTATAAAAAATTTATATTCAGTGATTTAAGTTATTTATTAGTTTGCATTTACTTATGTCTTCACGTTTATGGTTCTAAATATACATATGCAGAAAACCCTTTTGGTTATTGGCTGAAAGACGCTTTAGATTTATCTCGAAATCATTATGATAGAATTGTTCATTTTAGTTTCGGATTTTTATTGGCTTACCCAATGCGAGAAATGTTTTTGAAATGGTTAAAATTTCCATCGTGGGTTGCTTGGACATTACCTATTGAAGTTACACTTTCTATAAGCGGATTCTACGAATTGATAGAATGGGCAGTTGCCGACGTTTTCTTCAAAGCTCAAGGTGATGCGTATCTTGGAACTCAAGGCGATATTTGGGATGCTCAAAAAGATATTTTCTTGGCATTTTCAGGAGCCATTATTGCGACAACTATTGTTTCTATAATCAAAAGAATGATTTCAAAATAAATGTTGTTTTTATGAAATTTAAAAAAATTAAATCCAGAATTGAAGTCTTTCACAGAGAGGGAAAAACAATTGAAGCAGCTGAATGGTTGCTGAAAATGTTTGATATTCAAGATCACAATTTAAAAGGATTTGCACTTAGAGAAAAAGCGGAACCAAATTACATTCTCTTAACTGCAGAAGGCGATTTTGGAGAACAACAAGTCATAAGAGTCCCTGAAAATATTTTTCAATTTTCGTTGCCTTTAGTTCTTACACTAATAACACACGAAATGGTTCATGTGCGTCAAAAATCAAGAAAACCGTATGTTGAAGACCGATTAGAACGTGAATGGCAAGCTTATTATGAAATGCTTTTTCACAAAATATTTCCCAACTATCTTGAAGTTTCAAATTTTCATAAAAAGTTCTTTGCAGAAAAGGCTTTTAGCTACTATAAGAGAATGGGAGAAGGTTCGGAATTACAATTAAAATATGCTGATCAAAAAAAAGAAATAGAAGATTTAATTGCTTCTTTAGGCTAGAAGTTGGAACCATTTAAAGACTTAAACTTTTAAACTATTAAACTCATATACTTTTAAACTTTTTTCTTAAATTCGCAGTCTCAATTAATTTAGAAAATCATACAAAATGAAATACGATATTATTGTTTTAGGAAGTGGTCCAGGCGGTTATGTTACAGCAATCCGTGCTTCACAATTGGGCTTTAAAGTAGCAGTTATTGAAAAAGAAAGCCTTGGTGGAATTTGCCTTAATTGGGGTTGTATTCCAACAAAAGCACTTTTAAAATCGGCTCAAGTATTTGATTACCTAAAACATGCTTCAGATTATGGTTTGACCATTAAAGAATTTGATAAAGACTTTTCTGCTGTTGTAAAACGTTCACGTGATGTTGCCGACGGAATGAGTAAAGGAGTTCAATTCTTGATGAAAAAAAATAAAATCGACGTTATTGATGGTTTTGGTAAAATAAAACCAGGTAAAAAAGTTGATGTAACAGCTGCTGATGGAAAAGTTACTGAATATTCAGCAGACCACATTATTATTGCAACTGGAGCTCGTTCAAGAGAATTACCAAATCTTCCTCAAGATGGTGTAAAAGTTATTGGATACAGACAAGCAATGACTTTACCTACTCAACCAAAGAAAATGATTGTAGTTGGTTCTGGTGCGATTGGAGTTGAATTTGCTCATTTCTACAATTCAATGGGAACAGAAGTTACTATTGTTGAATTTATGCCAAATATTGTTCCTGTTGAAGACGAAGATATTTCGAAACAAATGGAACGTTCAATGAAGAAAGCTGGTGTAAACATCATGACAAATTCTTCTGTAGAACGTATTGACACATCAGGGAATGGTGTAAAAGCTTATGTAAAAACAGCTAAAGGTGAAGAAGTTCTTGAAGCTGATATTTTACTTTCTGCAGTTGGAATCAAAACAAATATCGAAAATATTGGTCTTGAAGAAGTTGGAATTGCAACAGATAGAGACAAAATTTTAGTAAATGCATACAACCAAACTAATGTTCCAGGATATTACGCTATTGGAGATGTAACTCCAGGTCAAGCCTTGGCACACGTTGCTTCTGCTGAAGGAATTAATTGTGTAGAAAAAATTGCAGGTTTACATGTAGAACCAATCGATTACGGAAACGTTCCAGGTTGTACATATGCAACTCCAGAAATTGCCTCTGTTGGTTTAACAGAAAAACAAGCTAAAGAAAAAGGATACGAATTGAAAATTGGTAAATTTCCATTCTCTGCTTCAGGAAAAGCAAAAGCTGCTGGTGCTGCCGATGGTTTTGTAAAAGTAATTTTCGATGCAAAATATGGTGAATGGTTAGGTTGCCACATGATTGGTGCTGGTGTAACTGATATGATTGCAGAAGCAGTAGTAGCAAGAAAACTAGAAACTACTGGTCACGAAATTCTAAAAGCAATTCATCCACACCCAACTATGAGTGAAGCTGTTATGGAAGCCGTAGCTGCTGCTTATGATGAAGTAATACATTTGTAATTACGAAATACGAAGTTTAAATCAATCCGTTTAGTTTAATTGCTAAACGGATTTTTTATTTTGAGGAAATATATAAATTGACCACAAAATTATGTAACGAAGTAAGGATAGTTAAAGTTAGCTTTGCACCGCTAAAAATAGCTTACCTTTACAAGAATAGAAATTAGAAAAGTACATGATATAAATCAACAACTAGCTAATACGCTACTGTAAAATAGATTTATATTATGAAAATACACATAAAATACATGGTTTCACTTCGTTGCAAAATGGCAGTGAAAGAAGAATTAGACAAATTAAAACTGAAACACACTTCAATTGAACTAGGTGAAGTAAATCTGAAGAAAGATATTTCTGGAGATGACAGAGAATTTTTAAGAAAAGGACTTTTAAAAATAGGACTTGAACTCATAGATGACAAGAAGTCATTGCTTATTGAGAAAACTAAAACTACTATTATTGAGCTTATTCACTATTCTGAAAAATATCCCAAAGTAAACTATTCGGATTATATAAGTGAAAAATTAGACTATAATTACAACCATCTTGCCTCACTTTTTTCTGAAATTAATGGTACTACAATTGCCAATTATATCATCATAAATAAAATTGAAAGAGTAAAGGAATTGTTATTGTATGACGAATTAAGTCTTACAGAGATTAGTTTAATGATGGAATACAGTAGCGTAGCCCACTTGTCGCATCAGTTTAAAAAAATTACAGGCCTAACTCCTACCTATTTCAAAAAAATAAAAAAACACAAAAAAAGAATCATGTTGGAGGAATTATAGAATTTCTTTATTACTTCAAAATAATTTAATCTGTTTGTTTACTCAAATAGATTTTTTTTGTTCATTTTTTTCACAATATATCCAATAAAATGTTGTAACTTTATTATAATCGTTTCATAATGAAACTAATTCCTTAAAATGAACATGATTTCAAAGTTTATAGAATCTTTAAAATCGTTTTTTATTGAAATCGGTGAACTCTCCTATTTCACTGGTAAATTTTTTGTTGAAGTTTTCAAACGTCCATTTGAATTCAAAGAATTTATTCGACAATGCTACTACATGGGAAATCGTTCCTTATTACTAGTTGGAGTGACTGGCTTTATTATCGGATTAGTTTTTACTTTACAATCAAGACCAACATTAGAAGAATTTGGTGCTGCTTCCTGGATTCCATCAATGGTGAGTGTTTCATTAATTCGTGAAATTGGTCCAATAATAACGGCTTTGATTTGCGCAGGAAGAATTGGATCAGGAATTGGAGCCGAATTGGGTTCTATGCGAGTTACAGAACAGATTGATGCCATGGAAGTTTCTGGAACAAATCCTTATAAATATTTAGTTGTTACAAGAGTTTTAGCTACAACTTTGATGTTGCCTCTTTTAGTTTTTTTTGGCGATGTAATAGGAATTTATGGTTCTTACTTAGTTGAGAATCTTAAAGCTGACGTATCGCTAACGCTATATATTAATCAAGTAATAAATATTTTAGAATTTAGTGATGTAATTCCATCAACCATCAAAAGTTTTTTCTTTGGATTTGCCATCGGAATTGTAGGATGTTTTAAAGGATACAATTGTAAAAAAGGAACTGCAGGAGTTGGAAAAGCAGCTAATGAAGCAGTTGTTTTCATTTCTATGCTACTATTTATTATTGACTTTATAGCGGTTTTTGTAACTAATATATTTTATGATTTATGATGCAAAAAACGAACATAAAACCAATTATTGAAGTAAAAGATTTACACAAAAGTTATGGAACGAATCATGTTTTAGATGGATTTCATTTAGACTTATATGAAGGTGAAAATCTTGTAGTTATGGGTAAATCGGGTTCAGGAAAATCGGTGATGATTAAATGTTTAATCGGTTTAGAACAATCTGATAGCGGTTCGATTATTATCATGGACAAAAACATGAACGATATTCATAGAGAAGATTTAGATGAAATTAGAACCGAAGTTGGATTTCTTTTTCAAGGAAGTGCTTTGTATGATTCAATGTCAGTAAGAGAAAATTTAGAATTTCCGTTACGAAGACATACCAAAAAATTTGGAGTAATTGAAGATACAACTCCACTTGTTATGGAAGCTTTAGAAAATGTTGGCTTGGCAAATACAATCAATTTAATGCCAAACGAACTATCTGGCGGAATGAAACGAAGAATCGCTTTAGCTCGAACTTTGATTCTGAAACCTAAAATAATTTTATACGACGAACCCACAACTGGTTTAGATCCAATTACATCAAAAGAAATTATTATGTTAATGAAATCAATTCAAGAAAAATACAAAACTTCATCAATTATAATCACGCATGATATTGACTGTGCAAGAGTTATTGCAAATCGTATGATTTTATTAATCGACGGAATTAATTATGCTGAAGGAACTTTTACAGAATTATCTGCCTCTAAAGATCCAAAAATTGAAGCTTTTTTTAAATAAAATAGAACATGGAAAAATCAACAAATCAAAAAATTAAACTTGGAATATTTGTCATAATTGGCTCATTATTTTTCATAATTGCCATCTATTTTATTGGTAATAAAAAAGATATGTTCAATGAAACCATCCAAATAAGTGCCGTTTTCAAAAATGTAAATGGATTACAACATGGAAACAATGTGCGTTTTTCAGGAATAAACGTTGGAACTGTGAAAAAAATTATTATTGTAAATGATTCACTTATAAAAGTTGATATGCTAATCGAGGAAGATATTGCATCCCACATTAAAAAAGATGCTATGGCTTCAATAGGTTCAGATGGTTTGGTTGGAAACATGATTGTAAATATAATTCCAGGTAAAAAATCTAATGAAATGGTTAAAGATGGTGATGTCATTTTATCGGAAAACAAAGCATCAACCGATGAAATTCTAAAAACTATAAATTCTACAAGTGAAAATGCTAAGTTAATTACAGATAATTTAGTAAAAATCACCAATCAAATTAATAGTAAAAAAGGTACTATCGGAATGTTGATAAACGATACCGTGATGAGTGACGATTTGAAACAAACAATTTATAATTTAAAAGTAACAACCCAAAGTACCTCAAAATCAATGGCTAATTTGAATAAAATAATCAATGATTTAAACAATAAAGACAACGTTGTTGGAGCATTAAAAGATACTGTCACAGGAAGAAAAATCAAAATGATTATTGTGAATTTAGAAAAATCTAGTGAGCAAATCAATAAAACCATAACTAATTTAAAAGACGGAAAAGGAGCTTTAAATTACCTATCAAATGATCCTAAATTGGTAAAACAAATTGATTCTACTATGATTAATTTAAATCAAGCAAGTGGCAAATTGAATGAAAATTTGGAAGCACTAAAACACAATTTCTTTTTCAGAGGATACTTCAAAAAACAAGAAAAAGCTAAAGCTAAAGCCGCAAAAAAATAAAACACAACATCAATTTACAAAGATATAATCCTCAATTACAAAAAGTAGTTGAGGATTTTTTTATACTATTTAATAAAATAAATCGTTTTCAGAGGAAATCAAAACTATAACCAAATGAAAAACTTTTTCTTCTTAATTTGTTGCTTATTTAGCAGCATTGTATTCTCTCAAAACGCTATTAATGATGACAGTACCATAAGTGTTGTAGGTGTTGGAACCAAATCTACTTTTCCAAATGCTGCACATATTACTATTGCAGTTAGATTTGTAAAACCAGCACTTCGTGATGCTATGAATGAAACGCAAAAAACATCAAAAGACGTACTTACTATAATCAAAAAATACGTTTCAGACACTACCGATATTAAGGTAAGTCTGATTTATACTGACAAAGAATTCAAATACGACAACGCTCAAAAGAAAGAAGTTTTTGTAGGTTTTGAATCCAATCAAAAAATTATTTTTACTCTCAAAGACATCAAAAGAATGCAAGATTTTACCGAAGAAATTCTAAAAACTAAAATCTACGAAATTGAAAAAGTAGCTTATTTCCATACAGAAGCGGCTACTTTTATGAAACAAGCACAAGAACTTGCAGTTGCTGATGCCATTGAAACCACAGAAAGATTAGCTAGAGCCGCAAAACTAAAAGTTGGAAAAATTACATATCTTAAATCCACCAACAGTCCTGTGAATGCAATTAATATGTCGGTAAACTCAGGAAATCTTCAAACGTATAATAAAAGTATGGGAGGCGAAGGCGTTTCGGCAAGTGGTCAATTACTGAATTATACAGCAAATGTAAATATGAATACCAAGATTGATTAATATTTTTAGATGCCAAATACGAATCCTCATTTGCAAAAGTAAATGAGGATTTTTTTATATTTGATAGATTAAAAGACAACAAATGGACAAACCAAAATCTACCGACGAGTACATTTCTAGCTTTCCAAAAGAAACTCAAATTCTCTTACAAGAAGTTAGAAAAACCATAAAGAATGCAGCACCAAACACCAATGAAAGCATCAGTTACGGAATGCCTGCTTATAAATTAAATGGAAAAGCTTTGGTCTATTTTGCTGGTTACAAAAACCATATTGGATTTTACGCAACACCAACTGGACATGCCGAATTTACTGAAGAATTAGCTAAATATAAACAAGGAAAAGGTTCGGTTCAATATCCTATAAACGAACCAATGCCTTTAGATTTGATAACTAAAATTGTGAAATTTAGAGTTTCAGAAGTACTCAAAAAATAATTTAAATCCCTTTCAACCCATCAATCAAAGCATCAATATCTTCTTTGGTATTGTAATGACTGAAAGAAATTCTTAAACTTGGTTTTTTCAAATCTTCTTCTGCTAAGATTTCTGATAATACGTGTGATGGTTTTACACTTCCACTTTGACAGGCGCTTCCGCGAGAAACAGCAATTCCTTTCATATCTAAATTAAACAAAATCATAGCCGTTTTTTCTTCTGAAAAAGGAAGTAAAACATTCAAAATATTATAAAAAGTATCGCTTCCGTTGACTTTAATCTCAGGAAAATGAAGTTTCAATTGTGCTTCACAATAGCTTTTCAAGTCTGAAATAGCTTGTCGTTCTTCCACTAAATGTTCGTAAGATAGTTCTAATGCTTTAGCCATTCCAGCTACTTGATGCACTGCTTCAGTTCCGGCACGAAGTCCTTTTTCTTGCTCGCCACCATATAAAAAAGGCTGCAAAACGATGCCTTTTTTTACATAAGCAAATCCAGCACCTTTAGGTCCATGAAATTTATGCGCACTTGCAACTGCGAAATCTATAGGAAGTTCGTGTAAATTAAACTCCTTTTTTCCAACAGATTGGACCGTATCACAATGAAATAAAGCATCATGCTGATGACAAATTCTACCTACTTTTTCAATATCTAAAACAGCACCAATTTCATTATTAACATGCATTAAAGTCACCAAAGTCTTTCCGCTTTTAGCCAATAACGTTACCAAATGAGTAATATCAATAGTTCCAGACGGCAAAATATTTACGTAATCAACTTCAATTCCGAATTGCTTTTGCAAATTTTTAACCGTGTATAAAGTAGCGTGATGTTCTACTTTACTAGTTATGATTCTTTCTACTTTCAAGTCATTTACAGCGCTTTTAAGAATCCAATTGGTAGCTTCGGTAGCATTAGCGGTAAAAATAATTTCTTGTGCATTACAACCCATAATTTTGGCAACAGACTTTCTTGAAGTTTCTAAAATCGTTTTTGCACTTCTACCAAAACTATGTGTAGACGATGGATTTCCAAAATCATTTTGAAGTACACCAATCATTTCATTGATTACTTCTTGTCGAACTTGAGTTGTTGCAGCGTTATCGAGGTATATTTTTTTCATGAATTCTAAACTAGTTTCAACATCTTTTTGTGTTGAATTTACATTTCTATTTGGATATTATAAATGCAAAAATACTGATTATTATTTTACATTTTGCTTAAAATAAACTTCCGTTGCACCCAATCCATATTTTTGATAATTGGCATCTTGGAACGAAATATTCTCATATCGTTTTAACATAAAATCCAATTCAGCTTTCAAAACTCCTTCGCCAACACCATGTATAAAAACGATTTTCGGAATGCGATTTCTGATAGCAAATTCAATGTGTCTTTTTGCCGTTTCTGTTTGAATATTGAGGATGTCAAAATTGTTCATTCCACGAAAATTTTTAACTAATTTTTCAATATGTAAATCAAATTCTGGGATGCCTTTTTCAATCTTATCCGACTTAAAAACTGGAACATTATTCTTTTTTTTAGGTGTTGAATCAATATTTTTTTTATGTAAAGTATCAGTTGTATTGATTGAACCTAAGTAATTGGTATTGTTTTCTTTAATTAATTCGTTGACAAAATATGTCATCATAAATCCATCTGTAGTCTCGATAGTGATATCATTATTTTCAACAGCAACAACAACACCATTTATTGCCTCATCCAAAACCGAAACCCTATCGCCTACTTCAAATTTTTTAGCTGTCATTTTCATCATCTTTTGGTGGAACTTTTGCTGATAATTTCATCATGCCAAACATAAAAATTAGGACGGCAATTATCGTGATATACAGGTTTGGCTTCTCACTATTTTGGTTCCAAAAAGCAACAAAAAAAGCAATCAGCAAAATGGGAATTAATAATTTTTTCATCATCATTATTTTAAAAATTCAAAAATAGAAAACTTAATATTAGAATGATGTATTTTAATTTTTTATTTGTAAAATTATAAAATAATAAATGCAAATAATGGAAGATAAGATGTTGCCTTGTATGTTTAAGCAAACTTTCGGAATAGATTGTATTGGATGCGGTACGCAACGTTCACTAAATTTGTTACTCCATGGAAACTTTAGTGAAGCTTTTAAAATGTTTCCTGCCATATACACCACATTACTTCTTGGCCTATCGATTTTGCTTTTTATTTTTGATAAAAAAAGAAATTATCAAAAAATAGTGATATCGCTTGCTTTGGTGAATGCAATTGTTATGATTATTTCTTATGTTTACAAAATGAAATTTATATACTAACCAATAAAAACTAAAAAATGGAAAATCAAAAATTACCTAATGCTACGGCAGTTCTCGTTCTCGGAATTATTTCAATTTTAACTTGTTGCTGTTATGGAATTGTTGGATTAATACTTGGCATAATAGCGCTTGTATTGGCAAAAAAGGACATGGAATTATACAAAGCTTCACCTGAAAAATTTAGCAATTATTCAAACCTAAATGTTGGTAGAATATTAGCTATAATTGGAGTAGTAATTAATGCCGTTTCTTTAATTTATTTCATTTGGATTTTATCATACTTCGGATTAGAAGCGTTACAAGATCCTGCTTTAATGCAAGAAAAAATCAAACAATTGCAAGGAATGTAATAAACTATTTTTATAAAAAAAATCCGTCAAGTTATTTACTCGACGGATTTTTTGTTTCTATATCTATTTGAATTACATACTACCTGCCATCGAAGCAAAGAATGCAACAAATCCAACAATAATAATTAAATAAAGTGAAATTAAAACTATTGTCATAATTCCAAGAAATTTATGGTGTTTCCCTAATTGAACACAAGCACCTGAAAGTGTATCAGAATTTTGAAAATTTAAGGCTTCTTTCATTCCTTTAGCATATTTGTACAAATACAATACTGGAAAGAAATATATCGCTGCAAAAACAATGTAAATTATTGGTATAAAACTTTTCATTGCTCCCATAGGATTCATTCCTGTTCCATAAGGATCATCTGGTATTACAGACATTGCCAATCCTGCAAAAATAGCGGCTAAAACCATAAATCCGATTCCAATGAATCCAAGAATGGATAAGAAAGTTGACCATTTTGCACTTTCTCTTAATCCTGCAACAGCTTGTTCGTTTAATTGTAAATTGTTTTGGTTTTCCATAAAGTAATTGTTTTGGTTATTGGTTGGTTAAAATTTTACTTTTCAAATTGCTTCAAAGTAGTGATAATAATCAAAATACAATCTAATAATTGTTCTTCGTTCATTACTAATGGTGGAGCGAAACGAATAATATTTCCATGAGTTGGCTTAGCCAATAATCCGTTATCGCGCAATGCCATACAAATATTCCAAGCTGTGTCACTTTCTTCGGTATCGTTGATTACAATCGCATTCAACAACCCTTTTCCACGTACTAAAGTTGCGATATTGGATGATTCAACAAATTCTCCTATTTTTTCTCTGAAAATTTTTCCTAAACGACGTGCATTTTGAGATAAATTTTCATCATTAACAACTTCCAAAGCAGCAATAGCAACAGCACCTGCAACAGGATTTCCACCAAAAGTAGAACCATGCTGACCTGGTTTGATAACATTCATAATGTGATCATTTGCCAAAACAGCCGAAACTGGATAAGCACCACCTGATAAAGCTTTTCCAAGAATTAAAATATCTGGAGCCACATAAGTTGCTTGTTTTTCGCAAGCATTTTCGCAAGTACAATTTCCGCAAACTGCCAATATCGAACCTGTTCTTGCAATTCCGGTTTGAACCTCATCAGCAATAAATAAAACGTTGTTAGCCACACAAAGTGCTTTAGCTTTCGCCAAATAATCTTCTGCTGGTGTATAAACTCCAGCTTCACCTTGAATAGGTTCTACAAGGAAACCTGCGATATTTTTAGACGATTTAAGCGCGTTTTCTAATGCTTCGATGTTATCGTAAGGAATTTTGATAAATCCTGCTGTATAAGGTCCGAAATTCTTTCTAGCATTTTCATCATTAGAAAACGAAATGATAGTCGTAGTTCTTCCGTGGAAATTTCCGTCACAAACGATAATTTGTGCTTCGTTTTCATTAATTCCTTTTTTCTCATACGCCCATTTTCTACAAAGTTTTAAAGCCGTTTCTACCGCTTCAGCACCTGTATTCATTGGAAGCACTTTATCAAATCCGAAGTATTTTGTAACAAACTCTTCATAAACTCCCAACTTATCGTTGTAAAAAGCTCTAGAAGTTAAGGTTAAAGTCTGCGCTTGATTAATCATTGCTCCAACAATTTTTGGATGACAATGACCTTGATTTACAGCAGAATAAGCCGAAAGAAAATCGTAATACTTTTTTCCTTCAACATCCCAAACATAAACACCTTCTCCTCTACTCAAAACAACTGGTAGTGGATGATAATTGTGAGCTCCGTATTTATCTTCTAATGCAATAGCATCGGCAGAACTCATTTTTTCTAAAACTGACATAATTTTTCTTTTTTTACCCAAACTCGTTATGGGCTATTCTAAAATATCAATTCCTTCTTGTGGAGAGAAATCATCCATGAAGCAAAAGTAATAAAAAAGATTGTTAGATTCTTAGATTATTAGATTGTTAGAAATCATTTTTTTACCCTTTTTATTTGACAAAAATCAATCACCGGCTAACTGTAAGTATAGTAAAACAATAGCGGCTGCCGACATTATAATCAATGCCGTAAAACCAAGAATATTTGAAATCCTACTATTTGTAAATCTTCCCATCACACTTTTGTTATTGGAAATATGCAAAATGATAGCTATCAAAACTGGAGCGGTCATTCCGTATAAAATTGCAGTATAAATTAATGCCTGAACTGGAGAAATCCCTATATAATTTAATGACAATCCTAAGATTAATGAAATTGCCATTACTATATAAAAAGCTTTGGCTTCATGAAACTTTTTATCTAAACCTTGTTGCCAACCAAATGTTTCTGTGATTATATAAGATAATGAACCACTCAAAACTGGAATTGCCAACAATCCAGTACCAATAACACCAATGGCAAAAAGTAAATAAGCAAAATTTCCTGCTAAGGGTTTCAAAGCTGCTGCTGCTTGTTCTACAGTTTCAATTTGATGGATACCACCTTTGAACAAAACAGTTCCTGTTGTTAAAATTATAAAAAACATAACTACGCCTGAAAATGACATTCCAAAATCGACGTCTTGTTTCATTTCGCTGATAATCTTTTTATTCACAATTAAATGTTTACTTTTATGAGCCATTTCCTCAACTTCCATTGAAGCTTGCCAAAAAAACAAATAGGGAGATATTGTTGTTCCTAAAATACCAACCAAAACACTAATAAATTCTTTATTAAAATGAATAGTTGGAATAAACGTATTTTTTGCAATATCTAACCAATCTTGTTTGTATAAAAAAGGCACCACCAAATAAACCAAAAGCACAATACATAAATATTTTAATGTTTTGGCAATCTTTTGATAAGGCAAATAAACAATCAAAACCAACAATAAAACTGTAAAAAAGACACTAAAATAAGTAGCTTCAATTTTGGGGAAAAGTAAATTCCCAACTGCTCCCATTCCAGCGATATCAGCACCAATATTCATGACAATTGCAGGAAAACTGAACAACAACATCAAATATAAAATTGGTCTTGGATAGTGTGTTTTTAAAGCGCCTGTTAATCCTTGAGAAGTTACCAAACCTATTTTGGCGCACATTTGCTGAATAGCTGCCATTAATGGAAAAGCTATTACAGAAGTCCACAAAGTTGAAAGACCATAAGCAGCTCCAGCTTGTGAATAAGTAGCAATACCAGATGGATCGTCATCGCTTGCGCCAGTTATTAGTCCTGGACCTAGAACTTTCCAAAAACGTGTTAGCTTGTTGTCTTTTTTCACAATGGTTTATTTTATTGCTAATTTACAAAAATTTTATGAGTTGTACATTGTGAGTTGTAAGTAATAAATTGTGAGTTCCACAGTTTGTCATTTTATTTCAAAAAAATAAAACTTCTAATACATTTCCAACAACTTTGTAACAGTATTCCAATTTCTGATGGTTGCTGTGACGTTTAGTTTTTTCTCGATGTATTTTTGGTCAAGTCGAGTTTTTCCTGCGCCGATGTCGTATTTTATGAAGATTCTGTTGCCATCAATTACGGCTTCATCGGGTTTGAATTGGCTGATTTTTAATTCGTTTATAGCAGAACTTGACAATTCTTTAGAAATAAAAGCAACATACAATTTCTTAGTATCAACGTCTTTTTGTTTCAAAAAAGGATTGTTTTTAAAACACAACTCCAAATCATTTTTACCAATTACAATCACTGGAACTTCGTGACCAAAGGTTTTGAAGATTTCTTGTTTGATTTTAAAACCCACACCAAAACCACTTTCTTCCTCAGTTTCTACAAACACATTGCCACTTTGAATATACGTAACCACATTAGTAAACCCAATGGCTTCCAACGTAGTTTTTAACGCTTCCATTTTTATCATGTTATGTCCTGAGACGTTGATGCCGCGAAGTAATGCTAGGTGTTTCATAAAATTAAATATTCTGCTAAATTATATTTTTTTCTTAAAGATTCTTATAAAACAAACCAATACATTATTTTTGCCTCATGGGAAAAAAGAAGACAGACAGAATTATATTTGAAAACGTTACCGTGCTTGATGCAGGTGCCAAAGGTGTTTCGGTAGCCAAAGCTCCTGAAGGGCAAGTAATATTTATACCTAACGTTGTGCCTGGCGATGTGGTGGATGTGCAAACATTCAAGAAACGTAAATCGTATTTTGAAGGAAAAGCAATAAAATTTCACTCCTTTTCAGAAAATCGTATCGAACCAGTTTGCGAGCATTTTGGTGCTTGTGGCGGTTGCAAATGGCAAAACATGAAGTATGAACAACAATTGTTTTACAAAAATAATGAAGTCTTCAATAACCTAAAACGCATTGGCAAAATCGATTTACCTGACTTTGAACCGATTTTAGGTTCAGAAAAACAGTTTTTCTACAGAAACAAAATGGAATTCGGATTTTCTGATACACGTTGGTTGACCGAAAGTCAGATTCAATCGAGTGAAGAAAATTTGAGCAAGAAAAATGCTTTAGGTTTTCACGTTCCGAAAATGTGGGACAAGATTTTAGACATTGACAAATGTTGGTTGCAAGAAGATCCATCGAACGATATTAGAAATTCGATAAAAGAATTTGCTGATAAAAACGGAATGACTTTCTTCAATGCGAGAAATCACGAAGGTTTATTGCGAACTTTAATGATTAGAACAGCTTCGACTGGTGAAATTATGGTGTTGATTCAGTTTTTTGAAGACGACAAAGCCAATCGTGAGTTGATGATGGATTTCATTCACGAGAAATTCCCACAAATTACTTCGTTGCAATATGTAATCAATAGCAAAGCTAACGACACACTTTACGACCAAGACATCAAATTATATAAAGGAAGAAATTATATTTTGGAAGAAATGGAAGGTTTGAAATTTAGCATCAACGCTAAATCATTTTACCAAACCAATTCCGACCAAGCGTATGAATTATACAAAATCACAAGAGAATTTGCTGGTTTAACTGGAAACGAAGTCGTTTATGATTTGTATACTGGAACTGGAACTATTGCGCAGTTTGTTTCTAAAAAAGCAAAAAAAGTAATTGGTGTAGAAGCTGTTCCAGAAGCAATTGCCGATGCTAAAGAAAACGCCAAACGTAATGAAATTACTAATTGTGAGTTTTATGTTGGAGATATGAAAAACGTTTTCAACGACGATTTTATTGCAAAACACGGTAAACCAGACGTAATCATCACCGATCCACCAAGAGACGGAATGCATAAAGATGTCGTGGAAATGTTATTAAAAACTGGTGCTCCGAAAATTGTTTACGTAAGTTGTAACTCGGCTACGCAAGCAAGAGATTTGGCTTTAATGGACGAAATGTATAAAGTTACACGTGTGCGACCTGTAGATATGTTTCCGCAAACGCATCATGTGGAAAATGTTGTACTTTTGGAACTTAGAAAATAGTGTTCAGTATTCAGTCGCAGTGTTCAGTTATTTAGTTTGAAATTAAACCTATGAAAAAAATATTTTTATTATTGTTTGTGTTTTCGCTTTTAGGATGTGAGAAGGATGATATTTGCGATGAAAATACGCCTACTACTCCTAGATTAGTCATTGAATTTTATGATTTTAATGCATCTACTGAGACTTTGAAAAGTGTAACTGCATTGGGAGTTATTGCACCAAGCTTTACAGAAGGAATAGGTTTTACTGGAGTTAATAAGATTCAAGTTCCATTAAAAACTACAGAAGATTCCACTACATTACGTTTCATTAAGAACGGAAGCGATACTGATACAACTAATGATAACGAAGATATTTTACAGTTTAATTACTCAAGAAATGAAGTTTATGTTTCACGTGCTTGTGGTTTTAAAACTTTATTTACTTTAAATGCTACAAGTCCAATAGTTCCAACAGAACCATTTAGTAGCGCTAGCTCTTGGATAAAAAATATAGTAATTGTAAAAGCTAACCTTGAAAACGAAAATGAAGTACACGTTAAAATATTCTTTTAGTCTACTATTGCTAGTGGTTTCGTTTTTGGGAAATGCTCAAGAAGTGAAAGTCAAAGACAGTATCAAACCAAAAACAGAACGTTATGGTTTGCGAGTTGGTGTCGATTTGTTCAAATTAACGCGTTCGTTTTATGAAAAAGACTATCGTGGAATTGAATTAGTTGGTGATTTCAAATTAACCAGAAAGCACTACATCGCTGCAGAAATTGGAACAGAAAACAAAACTGTAGATGACGACCGATTGAACTTTACTACAAAAGGAACTTACTTAAAAGCAGGTTTTGATTTTAATGGATATGAAAATTGGTTGGGCATGAACAACATGCTTTACGTGGGTATGCGCTACGGATTTAGTTCGTTTAGCCAAACCTTAAACTCTTACACTATTTACAATCCGAATCCTTATTTTGGTCAAGCTCCAGAAATACCATCAGGTGAAAAATTCAATGGACTCACAGCGCAATGGGTTGAAGTTTTGGCTGGTGCAAAAGCAGAAATGTTTAAAAATTTCTATGTTGGAATGAGTGTTCGATTAAACTATTTAGTTTCCAATAAAAAACCAGATGGATTTGACAATCTGTACATTCCAGGTTTCAACAGAACTTACGACGGAAAATTTGGCGTAGGAATAAACTACACCGTTTCCTATTTTGTTCCTATTTTTAAATCCAAGGTTAAACCTAAAGAAGGAAAAAAGAAATAGTAAAGCGAAACATCATAAAATGATAAAAAATCTATTCAATTTAAAAAAAGTAAAAATTTGGGTAATTGGTGTAATGATTTTTTATATATTATTGTCTTATGAGTTATGCTACTTCTTAAGATTTGCAAAAAGTGAAACTCAGAGTCACTACCTTTACTTTTATGCTGTTTTTTCTCAACTATTTATTTATGCTTTTTTATATAAAGCATTGAGAGATATTAAAGTATATTTATTTATTTTTATTATTGGTGTTTTACACCTTTACCTATTTTTCATATTAAAAGAAAATGCATCGCTTATTGGTTTGAAAAATAATACAATTATTAGTCTTAGAAATACAATCATTCTACTAATTATATTTAAAGTCTTACAGTTTGTTAGTTTAAAAACTCAAAATCAAGAATTAGTAAGTATCGGTAGAAATAATAAAGATGTCTATAGAACTAGAAATGTAACTAGAGTAGATTACATTTTAGAAATAATCTATATCACAGCAACTTTTATATTATTGATAAAGTAGAAAAACTATATTTAACAAACATTAATTTATCTCCTTCACTCCTTTTACAAAAATAACTTTCATAAACAATTTTTCACCGTCTTTAGTTTTAACGGCTTGAAATTTTGGAGCAAGTATTGTTGCTATAACAAAAGCAACAATCAAAATCCAAATTCCTTTCAAATCTGTAAACGCTTGGATAGCCACTTGCAACGGCAAAAAGAAAGCCGCAAAACTTAACATGTTGTAAATAAATGATTTTGTTGATTTACTCATTTGTCTGTAGTGAAATTATATATTGTACTTTTATAAAACTGCTATTCGCCTTCTGCTATCTGAAACTTTGTTCGTTTACTTCCTTCATACATTTCGTATTTTACCAATCGTGCTTCTAAACTTCCATTAAAAAGTTTAATTTTTCTAGAAGGTTTCAATCCAACATGTTTCAATGCTTCTAAGTTTGCCGTTATAAACCAAGCTTGAGTTCCTGGATAATTTTGTTTCATGGTATCGCCCATTTCTCTGTAAAAACGTTCTAAATCAATATCCAAACGTTCGCCATAAGGTGGATTGAAAACCATTTGCAACGGACCAGAAGTTTCTTTTTTAGTGTCAAAGAAATTTTGTTGTTCTACTTTAATGTAATCATCGAGATTGGCGTTTTTGATGTTATCAATAGCTTTATTGACAGCACTTGGCGCTTTATCGTATCCTTTTATAGAGTAATGGAATTCTCGTGTGCGTTTCATTAACGCATCAATAATTTGATCAAACAAATCGTTATCCCAATCGTTCCATTTTTCGAAAGCAAATTCTTTTCTATTGATGTTGGCTGGAATATTACAAGCAATCATTCCGGCTTCAATAAGGATAGTTCCAGAACCACACATTGGGTCTAGAAAATCGGTTTTCCCTTCCCAACCTGCTAACAATAACATTCCTGCTGCTAGAACTTCGTTTATTGGAGCAATGTTCGTTGCTGTTCTATAACCTCTTTGATGCAAAGAATTTCCAGAAGTATCTAAAGCTACCGAAACTTGGTCTTTATCGATGTGAATATTTATTCTTAAATCTGGATATTCCTTATCAATACTTGGACGAACTCCAGTTTTCTCACGAAATTGATCTACAATCGCATCTTTAGCTTTTTGCGATACAAATTGTGAATGTTTAAAAAAATCAGAGTGAATGGTAGTATCAATTACAAAAGTTTGATTTGAGTTCAAATACTTACTCCAATCAATTCCTTGTATTCCTTTGTAAAGTAACGCATCGGTTTTTGCTCTGAAATAATAAATTGGTTTTAAGATTTTTAAAGCGGTTCTCAAAGATAAATTGGCTTTATACATAAAACCTTTATCACCTTTAAAACTTACCATTCTTGTACCTATTTCAACATCTTGAGCACCTAAAACACGTAATTCTTGAGCTAATATTTCTTCAAAACCAAAGAAGGTTTTGGCAATCATTTTAAAATTTTCCATTTTCAATATCAAAATTCAATTGCAACTTCAATCCCGAATTGTCGGGACAATTGCAATTTCAACAATTAACTAAATTCCAAACTTGGAATAACTTCTGCAAAAATACACTAAATTTGCACGCTAGGAATTCATTTGAAAAGATAAATGTCAGAAAATACAAATTTGAAAACCAATAACTGGTTCGCCTCTTGGTTTGATACACCTTATTACCACATTCTTTATAAAGATAGAAATTACCGTGAAGCACAGATTTTCATGGACAATTTGACGCATTATTTAAACTTACCTGAAAAGTCAAAAGTATTAGACTTAGCTTGCGGAAAAGGTCGTCATTCGATTTATTTAAATCAATTAGGATTTGATGTAATTGGCGCAGATTTATCTGAAAACAGTATTGCTGAAGCTACTAAAAATGCAAATGCAACTTTACATTTTGAAGTGCATGATATGCGAGAAAAATTTGAAGATAAATTTGATGCTATCTTTAATCTTTTTACAAGTTTTGGTTATTTTGAAAATGATAATGATGATTTAAAAACATTAGTTGCAATAAAAGAAAGTCTGACCGATTACGGATTTGCTGTAATTGATTTCATGAATGTGCATCAAGTAATTCCGAATTTAGTTCCTGATGAAGTCAAAACTGTTGATGGAATTGATTTTCATATTAAAAGATATGTTGCCGATAATCATATCATCAAAGAAATTGATTTTGAAGACAACAATGAAAAATATCATTTTACTGAAAAAGTAAAAGCATTGACGTTAGAGGATTTTCAAAATATGATGAACGATGCTGGAATTTATTTATTAGACACTTTTGGTGACTACAAGTTGAAGAAATTCCATAAAAATACTAGCGAACGATTAATTATGATATTTAAATAATGAATTACTTATTACCATTATTATCGGTTTTAATTGGTTTTTTTATAGCGATAGCATTAAAACCTAGAGCCAAAAAGAATTTAAAATTACTATTAGCTTTTAGTGGTTCTTTTTTGCTTTCATTAACAGTAATTCACTTGCTTCCAGAAGTATACGAATCCCACAATCACAATGTTGGAATTTTTATAATGATTGGTATTTTGTTTCAAATAATATTAGAATTTTTTTCAAAAGGAGCAGAACATGGTCACGTTCATGGACATGATAAAATGGCTCAAATGCCATGGCTATTATTTATAAGTTTATGTATTCATGCGCTTTTAGAAGGCTTTCCTGTTGGTCATCATCACGAATTAGCACTGGGAATTGCCATTCATCACCTTCCAATTGCCATCATTTTAACCACTTTTTTCTTGAATGCTGAGTTAAATAAAACTGCTTTGTTCCTTTTTATGTTAACCTTTGCCATAATGACACCGCTTGGGACTTTCATTTCTGATATTTTTCCAGCTTTAAATCAATATTATAATGAGATTACGGCAATAGTAATTGGAATTTTATTCCACATCTCTTCAACAATTATTTTTGAAAGCAGCGAAGGACATAAATTCAATATTGCAAAAATCTCGATGATAATTTTAGGAATTGTTTTGGCATATTTTATGTAAAATGAAGAATTTCAAAACTATTTTCTTTGTTTTTACTTTCTTTAGTTTGATGATTTCATGTGGTTATGTTAAAACAACTACAGTTCCTAAATATTTTAAGTTTAAAAAAGAATCTACGTTTTGCATTACAACTAGTAATTCCAACTTTAAGGACAAAATAATCATGGAATTAAGTTATGGACTTGAGAATTTGGGATTAAATACAGTTTCAGAAATCAATGCAAAAAAAGCAATGTCTTTAAAACTGAAACCCGATTTTAAATACAAAGCAAATGATATTGAGGAAATAATATCTATTAAAGATTTCAATTCTATTTATGAAATCAGAATTCAATATAAGGAAAAATCAATAGATCCTTCAAATGATTTTAAAGCATGGATTATCGATATGAATGAAAATAAAGTTGTTCTTCATTATATTAATTCGAATGAAAAATCTCTAGAATACATAATAAATTCATTTGCTAAAAAAATATTTGAAAAAACTGATAAAAACTAATATGGTTTAATTAATTTTAAGACCAAATTTTAATGATTACTTTTAGTACATGAACTTCACTAAAACCACTGAGCAATCTTCCAAATACGAGCATTTAGAAAAAATGTCTGTTTCTGAATTGTTGACAAACATCAATAATGAAGATAAAACCGTTCCGTTGGCAGTTGAAAAAGCTTTGCCTCAAATTGAGTCATTAGTTTCAAAAGTGGTTGAAAAAATGAAACTTGGTGGACGACTTTTTTATATTGGAGCAGGAACTTCTGGAAGATTAGGAATCGTTGATGCTTCAGAATGTCCTCCTACATTCGGAGTTCCATTTGATTTGGTAAACGGAATTATTGCAGGTGGAGATAAAGCTATTAGAAAAGCAGTTGAAAACGCCGAAGACAATACTACACAAGCCTGGATAGACTTACAAGAACAAAACATTTCAGAAAACGATGTTGTAATCGGAATTGCTGCCTCAGGAACTACGCCTTATGTAATCGAAGGTTTGAAAAAATGCAATAACAATAATATAATCACAGGTTGTATTACTTGCAATGAAGGAAGTCCCTTAGCATTAACAGCAAATTTTCCGATTGTTGTTGTCGTTGGACCTGAATTTGTGACTGGAAGTTCAAGAATGAAAGCAGGAACAGCTCAGAAATTAGTATTAAACATGATTTCAACTGCAACCATGATTCAACTTGGAAAAGTAAAAGGCAATAAAATGGTAGATATGCAGTTGAGTAATGATAAATTGGTTGATAGAGGCGTAAAAATGATTATGAGCGAAATTCCAGTTGATTATGAAAAAGCTAGTCAATTATTAAAGGAATTTGGAAGCGTTAGAAAAGCCGTTGAAGAATTTAAACAGTAATATGAAAGAATCCCTAAAAGTAGTTTTACTTTTATCTATATTTTTTGTACTTTTCTTTTTAGTAAGAAAATCTACAAACAATACTATTATTGAAGAGCAAACTAAAGTTGATTTAAAAGATTATCCACAAACATTAGATAGTATAAAATCTATTAAAAAAGAGCTTAAAGATAAAAGCATTAATAAAATTGGAGAAAAATTCACTTCACTTTTGACCGATAAAATTTTTCCTTATTGGTATGGAACTGATTGGGATTTTAATGGAACAACACAAAAACCAAACGAAGGAAAAATTGCTTGTGGTTACTTTGTAACAACCACATTAAGGGACATTGGATTAGATATTAACAGAGTTAAACTTGCTCAATGTGCTTCTGAACAAATGATAAAAAAATTAGTAAGTGAAGATAATATTTATCGATTTTCAAACAAATCAATTGAAGAATTTGAAACCAATTTAAAACAGAAAGGCAATGGGATTTATGTCGTTGGCTTAGATAATCATACTGGTTTTGTTCTATTTTCTGAGGAAGGAAGTTTTTTTATTCATTCAAGCGGTATTTCACCTTATAAAGTTGTAAAAGAAAAACTTACGGAATCGATTTTAATTGTAAAATCAAAATATCGAATTGTAGGCAAATTATCTTCTGATAAAGAGTTACTTTTGAATTGGGTTAAAAAATAAACTTAAAAATTACTTATATGAAAAAAATACTTTTAACATTCGCATTATTACTTTCAGTACTTTCTTTTTCTCAAGAAATCAATCTTGAAAGAGGTAAATATTATGTAAACGGAAGTCAGATTTCTACTAGAGAAACCAAACAATTATTGACTTCTAATGCTGAAGCTTTGAGTAAATTCAAATCTGGACTTGGTAAAGAATCTGCTGGTGGTTTCCTTATTGGATTTGGTGGTGCTTTGGTTATAACTGATTTGGTAGTAGGTTTGGTTTCAGATGTAAAATATCCAACTGCAGCAACCTATATTGGAGCTGGAGCCTTAATAGTTGCAATTCCTGTTTTATCAGGAAAGAATAAAAAAATTAAAGAAGGAATTGATTTGTATAATAGCGGTTTGAAAAATCTCGGAGAAACAAATTCAAATTTTGAAGTGAACTTAATAGGAAACCAAAGAGGTTACGGCATCCAAATTCGTTTTTAATATGGCAACTAACAAAGATCTTTTGGCTAAAGGTGTAAAGTATTTGTTTGGTGCTTTGCCATTGATGTTTATTGGACCAAGCGTAATGTATAATGCTTTTATGAACAAGCATACCAATTGGCATTACTTGATTTTAGCGATTGGTTGTGCTATTTGTATAACATCGGTTTTTTTAGCTTTCAAAGGAATAAAAACTATGACTGATGCACTTTTTAATGATGGAAAATAATATTTATCTAGAAAGCATTAAAAAACAAATGTTGTACTACAAGACGATTGCGGAAAAAGCAATTGATCAACTTGAAGAGGAACAACTTTTTTTTGTGGCTAATGATGATACAAACTCAATAAATACAATTATTAATCATATTTCAGGAAATATGATTTCACGTTGGACAGATTTTCTTACCACTGACGGTGAAAAAGAATGGAGAAATCGCGATAGTGAATTTGAACCAAGTATAACGACAAAAGAAGAATTATTGAATGTTTGGAACAAAGGTTGGGATTGCTTTTTCAAAACGATTGAGGAATTAAAACCTGAGGAATTAACCACTATAATTTACATTAGAAACGAAGGACACACTGTTATTGATGCTATAAATAGGCAGTTATGTCATTATCCTTACCATATTGGACAAATTGTTTTTTATGCCAAAATGCTTAAAGAAACTGAATGGAATTCACTTTCAATACCTAAAAACAAATCCAATTCTTATAATAATGATAAATTTGCCAAAGAGAAAACCATCAAGAATTTTACTGATGATGAACTAAACAAGTTAAAACAATAATGAAAAAAATAATAATAGTCATTTTAATGTTTGCCCTTTTTGCTTGCCAAAACAAATTGGAATGCAATCCAAAAGAGTTTAAAACTGGTAAATTTGAATTCGTTCAAGAAGTTAATGGCAAAAAAGAAATTACAATATTTGAACGAACAGATAAATTACAAATTGAAACCTACAACGGAAGAACCGATACAGCTTCTGTTCGTTGGGTAAATGACTACGAATTTATTCTTCAAAAATTGCATCCTAGAAATATGGCTGAAAAAAAGGCAATTTCTATGCGATTCATTTCAACTAAAGGAAAAACCTATACCTTTGAATATTCTTTTGTTGGAGAATCAAAAAAACAAATGGGAACTGTAACAAAAATCGATTAATTCCGTAAAACCACTTTAACAATAACTTTTTTAAACTAACCAATGGAAGTATTATTTACCACAGATGCACTAATTGCACTTTTAACATTAACCTTTTTAGAAATTATTCTTGGTATCGATAACATTGTTTTCTTATCTATCGTATCGGGAAAACTTCGTGAAGAAGACCAACCAAAAGCTAGAAGAATTGGACTATTGTTAGCTATGGTTTTTCGTATCATTTTACTTTTCGGAATCACTTGGGTTATGGGATTGAAAAAATCTTTTTATGATTTCGACTTCGGATTTTTCTCAGGTGGAATTTCAGGACAAAGCTTAATTATCTTTGGTGGAGGATTATTTTTGTTATACAAATCTGTATCCGAAATTCATCACAAATTAGAAGGTGAAGAAGAATCAACCAACGGAAAAGCAAGCAATAGTTTATCCGCTGCTATTTTACAAATCGCTTTATTAAATATCGTTTTCTCATTTGATAGTATCTTAACAGCTATTGGTTTAGTAAGTTCTGCCGAACCACCAAAAGGTTTTGGACCTGCTGGAGCAATAGAAATCATGATTCTTGCTATTATAATTTCCATCGTTGTAATGCTTGCCTTTGCAGGACCAGTTTCTAAATTCGTAAACGAACATCCAACGATACAAATTCTTGGGCTTTCTTTCTTAATTCTAATTGGAGTAATGCTTCTTGCAGAAGGTTCTCATTTAGCAAACTTTAAATTTGGGGACGATGTTGAAGTTCATAGTATTCCAAAAGGTTACTTATATTTTGCTATTTTCTTCTCATTATTTGTAGAATTTCTAAACTTAAAAATGAAGAAAAGCAGCAGAAAACCAGTTGTATTACACAACAGTAAAATCATTGATAAAAAATTAGAAGATACCGATATCACTAATTAATCGTATATCGTTGAAAGAAAAAAATGGTGATTGAGGCTCTCGAAATCACCATTTTTTTTATGGTTTAAAAAGAAATACTAAGACAATCCGATTATCTTACCATTATTGTCAATATCAATCCTTTCAGCATTTGGAACTGCTGGCAAACCTGGCATTCTCATTACATCACCAAGTAACGGAACTATAAATCCAGCACCACTGGCAATTTCAAATTCACGAACAGTAATAGTGAAATCCGTCGGACGACCAATTATCTTTTCATTATCAGAAAAACTTGCAGGTGTTTTAGCCATACAAATCTGAAATTCATTAAAACCTAAATCATTAATCATTTTCAATTGTGATTTCGATTTTGGTGAAAACTCAACGGAACTTGCTCCATAAATTTCTTTGGCAATCGTATTTATTTTATGTTCAATCGAATCTTCTTTTTGATACAAAGGTTTATAATTTGCTTCACCTTTATTGATTTCTTCAATCACTTTTTCAGCTAATTCAGCCGAACCTTTTCCACCATTAACAAAAGCTGTGCTTACAATTGCAGTCACACCTTTTGCTAAACACAATGCTTTCAATTTATCATATTCTGCTTGAGTATCATCCGGAAAAGCATTTATAGAAACCACAGGATTAATACCAAACTTCTGAATGTTTTCAATGTGCTTTTCTAAGTTGCAAAATCCTTTTTCAATCGCAGCTACATTTTCAGTTTTAAAATCTTCTGAACTCAAGCCAGCATGATGTTTAATTGCTCGAATAGTTGCAACTAAAACCACTGCATCAAGTTTCAATCCACTTTGTCCACATTTTATATGAAAGAATTTTTCAGCTCCTAAATCAGCACCAAATCCTGCTTCAGTAACTACATAATCCCCAAGTGAAAGTCCCATTCTAGTAGCAATTACAGTATTCGTTCCTTGCGCAATACTTGCAAATGGTCCACCGTGAAGAATGGCTGGATTTCCTTCTAAAGTTTGCACTAGATTAGGTTTCAAAGCATCTTTCAGCAAAACTGCCATTGCTCCTACTACTTTCAAATCGCGAGCAAAAATCGCTTTCCCATCAAAAGTTTTTCCAACAAAAATATTTCCTAAACGAAGTTTCAAATCTTCTAAATCTTTCGACAAACAAAGAATCGCCATCACTTCTGACGCTGGAGTAATATTGAAACCATCTTCGCGCATTGTTCCATTGGCTTTGGCTCCAACTCCAATAATTATTTGGCGAAGCGAACGATCATTCATATCCATTACACGTTTCCACGCAATAGATTTTGGATCTAAATTCAAAGAAAACTTCGGATTTTGAAGATTATTATCAATTACTGCCGAAAGTAAATTATTTGCTTTTTCAATAGCCGAAAAATCGCCTGTAAAATGCAAATTAATATCTTCCATTGGAACAACTTGAGCATATCCGCCACCAGCTGCGCCACCTTTCAAACCAAAAACTGGTCCGAGTGATGGTTCACGTAAAACACCAATAGCCTTTTTACCGATATAATTCAAACCGTCGGTTAACCCAATTGACATTGTGGTTTTTCCTTCTCCATATTTAGTTGGCGACATAGCAGAAACCAAAATAAGTTTACCTTTTGGATTTTCAGATTGCAATTCAAGAGGTAATTTGGCTTTGTACTTTCCGTAATATTCTAAATCATCTTCTTGAATATTTATTTTTTCGGCAATTTTTCTAATGTGTTGTAAGGTTGCATTTTGAGCAATCTCAATATCGGATGGAAATGTTGACATTATTTTAAAAATCTATAAAGTTTTTTTTGCCACAGATTCACAGATTTTTAAATGCATAATAAAATAATCTGTGAATCTGTGGCTACTGTTTTTTTATTCTAATGACAACGTAATTTGTCCGTCGTCGTCTAATTCTGTTTGAATATCATCAGAAACGTTATCTTCTCCTGAAACTTCCATTTCTTCTGGCGCTTCTTCCACAGGTTCTTCATAAGGCAATGGTTCTAGAAGATTAACTTGTTTCAATTTATCGGCCGTTAATTGGTTTCCTAAAGCTTTTATTCCTTTTACAGTAATAAATTGTTCTAAATCTATCGTTTGATTCTCTTTTTGAACACCTTTTACTTTGGCAAAAATGATTTCAGCAACTGGACGCCAATCGGTAGAAACAATTTCTAACTGTGATTTTTCATGTTCGGTAATGAAAACTTCATCTTTGTTTTCGTTTTCAACTAAAAAACGTTTTACAAAATAACGTTCTTTTTCTCCGTCATAATAAATACAAGAAATTGGTTTCTTTGGATTCCATTTTTCCAGTACAATCATATCTTCATCAAAGTGCGTGGTCAATTCTGGAATTATGGTTTTCAATTTCCCTGCCTGATTGATAATCAAGAGTCTATCATTTGGTCTGAATTCACCTAACAACTCTCCTCTTCCATCAACATTCAAACGTTGAACTGTATCATCAAACCACACTTTTCTCGGACGCAAAGTAGAAATTCCTTTCTCCTTCAATTCGATTTTCTTGATTGGATATTTGGTAACCGTATTTCCGCGAGAAGCACGACCTTTTATGGCAATATCTGTGAAGTCTACATCCCATTTTAGTTTTTTCACACTTCCAACTTGACGCAATAATATGGTTACAACCTCAGCTTCACCATTTGGATTTGCTGAGAAATATAAGGTTTGCGAACCAGCTTTTTCTTGTGTTAAATCGTAAAATTTATCACGAGTAACTCCAGAAACATTAAAACGTTTTATAAAAGTAGAACCATTTTTACCATCACGATAAATCATGTTGTAAATAGTTCGCTTGTCATTTTTATCAAAAACTGCAATGTGAATAATGTCTTTGCCAACGAATTTCTTATCATCCACTTTGGCAATCATCATTTTTCCATCGCGTAAGAAAACGATAACGTCATCAATATCAGAACAATCGGCAACGTATTCGTCTTTTTTCAAACCTGTTCCAAAGAAACCTTCTTCTTTGTTTACATATAATTTTGTATTTCTTAAAACCACTTTTGTAGCTTCAATATTTTCAAAACTTCTTAACTCGGTTTGACGCTCGCGACCTTTTCCGTATTTCTCTTTTAATTTGGCAAAATAATCTATGGCAAAATCAATTAGATTATCTAAATGATGTTGCACTTCTTTCATTTCGTCTTCCAATTTGGCAATAAAATCATCCGCTTTATCCGAGTCAAATCGTGTAATACGAATCATCGGAATTTGCGTTAATTTTTGCAAATCTTCATCTTCAATTTCACGAACAAACGACTTTTTAAACGGTTCAAATCGTTTGTACATATATTCGTAAAGCGATTCTCTATCTGAATATAATTTGAAATCAATGTACATTTCTTCACGAATGAAAATCTTTTCTAAAGTCGAGAAATGCCATTTATTTTTAAGTTCTTCTAATTGAATTTCGAGTTCTTTCTTTAATAAATCAACCGTACGTTCTGTTGAAATTTTCAACATATCAGAAACTCCGATGAACAATGGTTTGTTATCTTCAATTACACAACCCAAAGGAGCAACAGATGTTTCACAAGCCGTGAAAGCATATAAAGCATCAATCGTTTTATCTGGAGAAACTCCTGGAAATAAATGAATTAGAATCTCAACTTCGGCAGCAGTATTGTCTTCAATTTTTTTGATTTTGATTTTACCTTTTTCATTGGCTTTCAAAATACTATCAATCAAAGTCGACGTATTGGTTGAAAACGGAATTTGAGTAATCACCAAAGTCTGTTTGTCCAATTGTGAGATTTTGGCACGAACACGAACACGTCCGCCACGCAAACCATCGTTGTAATTAGACACATCTGCAATTCCAGCTGTTTGAAAATCTGGGTATAATGTGAACGGTTTTCCTTTTAAAATTTTAATCGAAGCATCAATCAATTCGTTGAAATTGTGAGGCAACACTTTTGTTGAAAGTCCAACGGCAATTCCTTCAGCACCTTGGGCCAAAAGTAATGGAAACTTCACCGGAAGATTGTTTGGTTCAGCACGACGACCATCGTAAGAAACACCCCAATCAGTGATTTTTGGAGAATATAAAACTTCTAGTGCAAATTTTGACAAACGTGCCTCAATATACCTTGAAGCCGCGGCGCTATCTCCGGTTAGAATATTTCCCCAGTTTCCTTGACAATCAATCAACAATTCTTTCTGACCAATTTGCACCATCGCATCACCAATACTCGCATCACCGTGTGGATGATACTGCATCGTGTGACCAACTACATTGGCAACTTTATTGTAACGACCGTCATCCAACTCTTTCAGCGAATGCATAATACGACGTTGAACCGGTTTGAAACCATCTTCAATCGCAGGCACAGCACGCTCAAGAATTACATAGGAAGCGTAATCCAAAAACCAATCTTTGTACATTCCTGTAACTTTGGTAATGGTATCTTCTGGATTCTCGTCGTTTTCGTAAAAGTGATTTCCGCCTCTCGAAACTATGTCCTCAAAGCCTTCGTCAGCAATTTCGTCGTTGGTTGATTCGTCTAACTCGTCGTTAGTATCTTCTTCGTTAATGTTATCTTCTTCTTCGTCTTTCATTTATATTTTATCAAATAGAAAATTAATTAATAATATCTATCATTTAATTATTATTTATAAATATTTTTTTACTTCACTAAAATAATCATCGCCATAATACTTGTAAAATTTACCATTTGCTTTTAGTATAAAAAAAGCACTGCAATACTCATGTAAATTAAAAATATTCTTATAAAAAAATCCTGAATCCAAACTAAACTCTTTTTTTGTTTCATAAAAATCTTTAAAAAACGAATCTTCTGAAAAAACAAAAAAATCTATAGCATTATTTTCTTCACAAATCCTTGAAGATATTTCTATAGTCCTGTCTATTGATTGCATAACAACCTCATTACTATATCCTTTTATAAAACAATTAGGTGCTTTTTGAGAATAATTAATTAGAATATCTTTTCCATCAGGAATTTTTATATTCAATTCATTCTCAATACGAATCTTTATATTTTTATATTCTTCTTTATCTAACTTACCTTTAAATAATTTTAAACTATTTAAATATTTATCATCTAACTTACCATCAGTTGACAAGCTATCGTTCTTATTGTCTTGACACCAAGATGAAGTAATAGTAAAACAAAAAAAAATAAATAAAATATTTTTAAACTTCATAAACATAATTAATCAATTATAATTACTATTTTATTTCTCTACCAATTCCTTATCCAATTCCACTTTCAAGTTATTGATAATGAACGTTTGTCTATCTGGTGTGTTTTTACCCATGTAAAATTCTAACAACGTTTCTATTGATGTGGCTTTATCTAACATTACAGGATCTAATCGGATGCTTTCTCCAATGAAATGCTTGAACTCATCTGGTGAAATTTCTCCCAAACCTTTAAATCGCGTGATTTCTGGTTTTGGTTTCAATTTTTCTATGGCATCAATTCGTTCTTGGTCGGAATAGCAATAGATGGTTTCTTTTTTATTTCGAACACGGAATAATGGCGTTTGCAAAATATACAAATGTCCTTCTTTAATCATTTCAGGGAAAAACTGAAGGAAGAACGTGATTAACAATAAACGAATGTGCATACCATCGACATCGGCATCGGTTGCAATTACGATGTTGTTGTAACGTAAATCTTCGATACTTTCTTCAATATCTAATGCTGCTTGAAGCAAATTGAACTCTTCGTTTTCGTACACAATTTTCTTCGACATTCCATAAGAATTCAAAGGCTTACCACGCAAACTAAAAACCGCTTGTGTATTCACATCACGACTTTTCGTAATCGAACCCGAAGCCGAATCACCTTCGGTAATAAAAAGCGTACTTTCTAAACTTCTCGGATTTTTAGCATCGGTTAAATGCACACGACAATCGCGCAATTTCTTATTATGTAAACTTGCTTTTTTAGCTCTGTCTTTAGCTAATTTTCTAATTCCTGAAAGTTCTTTACGTTCGCGTTCGGCTTGCAAAATCTTACGCAAAAGCGAATCGGCAACTTCTGGATTTTTATGTAGAAAATTATCTAGTTTGGTTGTAATAAAATCGTGAATAAATGTACGAACCGTTGGACCATTTGGACCAACATCATTAGAACCTAATTTAGTTTTGGTTTGCGATTCGAAAACTGGTTCTTCTACTTTTATGGAAACCGCAGAAACGATTGATTTACGAATATCAGATGCTTCAAAACCTTTGTTGTAATATTCTCGGATAGTCTTTACAATAGCCTCACGAAACGCGTTTAAGTGCGTTCCACCTTGTGTTGTATTTTGTCCGTTTACAAACGAATGGTATTCTTCTGAATATTGAGATTTACTGTGAGTTAAAGCAATTTCAATATCATCACCTTCTAAGTGAATGATTGGATATTGCATGTCTTCTTCCGTAATTGTTTCTTCTAGTAAATCTTTTAATCCGAATTCTGAAAGGTATTTTTCACCGTTGTAATATATTGTTAATCCGCGATTTAGATAACAATAATTTTTGAGCATTTTGATAATATACTCGTTTCGGTATTTATAATTTTTGAAAATAACTTCATCAGCAATGAAAGCAACTTTTGTTCCTTTTCGTTTGGTGGATTCAACAATTTCTTCTTCTAACGTTAAATTTCCTTCAGAGAATTCGGCAGCTTTTTGTTGATTATCACGAACCGATTCTACACGGAAATAATTGGACAAAGCATTCACCGCTTTGGTACCAACTCCATTCAAACCAACTGATTTTTTAAATGCTTTAGAATCGTATTTTCCACCAGTATTCATTTTGGAAACTACGTCAACGACTTTTCCTAATGGAATTCCACGACCATAATCGCGAACGGTTACCAATTTATCTTTAATCGTTACTTCGATAACTTTTCCTGCACCCATAACGAATTCGTCGATGCAGTTGTCGATTACTTCTTTAAGCAAAATATAAATTCCATCATCAGGAGAAGAACCGTCACCAAGCTTCCCAATGTACATTCCGGGACGCATTCGGATGTGTTCTTTCCAATCGAGTGAGCGTATATTGTCTTCGTTATATTGTGTTTCTTGAGCCATTTTAAAATGTATCGATTTTGTGCTAATATAGTGCATTCCGAGTCATTTTTGAAATGATATTTGTCAAAGTTATTAAGAATGTTTTTGACAATTTGAGATAAGAAAATAGAGAAGAGAATATAGAAAATAGAGGATGAATTATGGGAATTTATTTAGAAATCTTTTTGTATTCTTCGTCAAATCCAAGTTTTTTCAATTTAAAAAACCTATTAAATTCTCTTCTTGAAGGTGAAATAATATAAGAAAGAGAATCAAGCTTTTTAGAATGAACTTCGGTTATAGAATCCATTCTTTTTAAATCATTATCAGAATATAATTGTTTGATGGTTAAAGAATTTTTATTCAAACTTATCAATTTCAATTTCCAATAAATTGAATCTTTTTGATTTAAAACTAAAAATCCATTAATCCTTTTTGCTTTTTGCGAAGCTGAAAGCTGAAAAATAGTATCAATATTTTTAGATACAAATTCTATTGAATCTCCAACTTTTTTAGAATAGAAAATTTCTTTGGTATCTTTTGAAATGTATTTTTCATCAACTACATCAAAATATTCCTTTAAAGAATCTAATTGGGTTTTGTGAAATCTGAATTTATATTCTCTTTCCGAAAAAATCATATTATTTGTAATGTTCAAGAAAAGTGAATCCTCAGACATATAGAGTCCTTTAAATTTATTTGGAAAGGAACTCAATTCAGAATCATTAATAGGCTGAGGGCTTTCAAAATAGAAATTATTTCCATCTGGAACGGCTTCTGCTTGTTTACAAGAAAACATCAAAACAGGTAAAACGAATAATAATACAAAGTTTTTCATTAGGAAGGATTTTTCTTTACCAATCCAAATGTTGTGCCAAAATAAAACCGCAAAATCTCTTTTGCGGCTAGTCTATTTTCTATATTCTTTTCTCTATTTTCTAAAAACTACACGTTAAATCTAAAATGCATCACATCACCATCTTTAACAATGTACTCTTTCCCTTCAACTCTTAGTTTTCCGGCTTCTTTACATTTAGCTTCTGAACCTAAAGAAGAATAATCTTCGAATGCAATAACCTCAGCACGGATGAAACCTTTTTCGAAATCGGTGTGGATTACTCCGGCTGCTTTTGGTGCTGTATCGCCAACGTTAATTGTCCAAGCACGAACTTCTTTTACTCCTGCTGTGAAATACGTTTGTTGTTTTAATAATTTGTAAGCTGCACGAATTAATACTGCAGAACCTGGTTCAGTCAATCCCATATCTTCTAAGAATACTTGTCTTTCTTCGTAGCTTTCTAATTCGGTAATATCTGCTTCTGCTCCTACTGAAAGTATGATAACTTCAGCATCTTCGTCTTTTACTAATTCGCGAACTTGATCTACATATTTGTTTCCGTTTACTGCTGAATTCTCGTCAACATTACAAACATAAAGTACTGGTTTGTTTGTAATTAATTGAAAATCTTCCAATAATTCAATTTCATCTTGATTTTGTGGTTCAACAGTTCTTGCAGATTTTGCTTGTAACAAGGTTTCACGAATTCTATCTAAAAGCGCTTTTTCTGTTTGAGCTTCTTTATTTCCAGTTTTGGCAGCACGATTTACTTTTTCTAAACGTTTTTCAACTGTTTCTAAGTCTTTCAATTGCAACTCGATATCAATCGTTTCTTTATCGCGAATTGGATTTACATTTCCATCAACGTGAACGATATTATCATTATCAAAACAACGCAAAACGTGAATAATAGCGTTACATTCTCTAATGTTTGCAAGGAATTGATTTCCTAAACCTTCACCTTTACTTGCTCCTTTTACCAATCCTGCAATATCAACAATATCAACAGTTGCCATTTGTACGCGTTCTGGTTTTACCAATTCTTCCAAACGATTGATTCTTGGATCTGGAACGTTTACCACACCAATATTTGGCTCAATAGTACAAAACGGAAAGTTAGCACTCTGCGCTTTAGCATTTGATAAACAATTAAATAAAGTTGATTTTCCTACGTTTGGTAATCCTACAATTCCTGCTTTCATTGGTACGTTTTATTTTTAAAAGTGTGCAAATATAAGATTTTAAATTGTTTAATAAATAGTTGAAAGTAATTTATAATCTAAGTTAATTCAATCTTTAAAAAAACATTATATTGCGACAAATTATTAACTAACCAACTACATTTTATGAAAAAAATTACATTATTACTATTTTTTATTGCCTTTACTAATGTTTTTGCACAAAAACAAATTTCAGGTAATGTTAAAGACGACAAGAACGAACCTTTATTTGGTGTTAATGTCATAGAAAAAGGCACTTCTAATGGGGTTTCTACAGATGCTGACGGAAGTTTTAAAATTAAAGTTAAAGAAGGTGCAATACTTGTATTTTCTTACATTGGATATAATACTGTAGAAAAAAGTACAGACAATACGTCAACAATTGATGTTGTTTTATCTGGTGCACAAGTTCTTAATGAAGTACAAATTGTTGGTTCACGAAACTCAAAAAGAACCATTGTAAATTCGGCAGTTCCAATTGACGTTATTGACGTTAAAAACGTAACAACCCAAAGCGGAAAAATTGAAATCAACGAACTATTACAGTATGCTGCTCCATCGTTTAATGCTAACAAACAATCAGGTTCTGATGGTGCAGATCACGTTGATCCAGCATCTTTAAGAGGAATGGGACCAGATCAAACTTTGGTATTAATTAATGGAAAAAGAAGACACCAATCGTCTTTAATTAATTTATTTGGAACACGTGGAAGAGGAAATACTGGAACAGATTTGAATGCAATTCCTGCTTCTGCAATAAAAAGAATTGAAATTTTAAGAGATGGAGCTGCGGCACAATATGGATCTGATGCAATTGCAGGTGTAATCAATATTATTTTAAATGATAATGTAAAAGAGTTAACAGGTTCGATTACAACTGGAGCATACAATACAAACGCTCAAGGAGATTTTCCATTAGGAACAGCTAATACTCCTGGATTTAGATTAGACCAAAATGGAAATGGAAATACATTTGGAAGTGATAAAAATCTTGATGGGTTTTCAACTAAAGTTGGTTTGAATTATGGTGTGACTTTAGGAAAAAAAGGTGGATATGTTAATTTCACAGGAGAGTTTTTAAATAAAGAAAAAACACTTCGTCCTGGTTTTGATTTTAGAAAAGGATTTGGAGAAGCTGCTGTTCAAGGATTAAACTTTATGGCTAATTTATCTGTTCCTATTTCAAGTAAAACAGATTTTTATGCATTTGCAGGAAGTAATATCAGAAATACTGATGCTTATGCGTTTACAAGAAATGATGGTGCTAGAGTTGTTGAATCTATTTATCCTGGCGGATTTACACCAAGAATTACGTCTGACATTTTAGACAATTCAATAGCAGTTGGAATAAAAACAAAATTTGATAATGGTTGGAAAATGGATTTGAGTAATTCATTGGGAAACAACTCATTTCAGTATAATATTGAAGGTACATTAAATGCTTCATTGGGTGGAAATTCACCAACTAGTTTTGATGCTGGTGGACATAAATTATTGCAAAATACCACAAATTTAGATTTTTCAAAAAATTATGACACCGTTTTAGAAGGGTTTAATTTAGCTTTAGGAACTGAGTTTAGAGTTGAAAAATTCAATATTTTTGCTGGAGAAGTTGGTTCTTATGCAACTTACGATATTAATGGAAATGTAGTTACAGATCCAACAATTCAAACAATTCCAATTGACCCAATTTCTGGAGATCCAAGACCAGGCGGTTCTCAAGGTTTTCCTGGATATAGTCCTTCAAACGAAGTAAATGAGACTCGTTCAAACTTTTCTTTATATGCTGATGGTGAACTAGATATTACAAAATCATTCATGATTAGTACGGCAATACGTTTTGAAAATTATAGCGATTTTGGTAGTACATTAAACGGAAAATTAGCTTCAAGATTAAAATTAACAGACAATATTAATTTAAGAGGTTCTATTAGTACAGGATTTAGAGCGCCATCATTAGCACAAATTTATTACAATACAAGTTTTACAAATTTCAGTAGCTCAGGAGCAACAGAAGTATTACTTTCTGGAAACGAAAGTCCTGTTACAAAAGCATTTGGTATTGGAAAATTAAACGAAGAAAAAGCGGTAAATGCCTCTTTAGGTTTTACTGCAAATTATGGAAGTTTTACCGCTACAATTGATGGTTATATGATTAATGTAAAAGACAGAATTGTATTAACAGGATATTTTGATGCTTCAGCATTAGGTTTAAATGTTGATGCTGCTCAGTTTTTTACAAATGGTGTTGACACAAAAACTAAAGGTTTAGACATCGTTTTATCATGGAAAAAAACTTTTGGAGATTCTAAATTTGGAGCTACAATTGTTGGAAACATCAATGATATGGAAATTACTAAAGTAAAAAACAATGGTTTAGATGAGCAAACTTTCTTTGGAGAAAGAGATAAAGCATTTTTATTAGCTTCTGCTCCTTCAAGTAAGTTTGGTTTAAACTTAAATTATGGTTACAAAAAATTTGATAGTGGTTTAGCATTTACTCGTTTTAGCGAAGTAAAATTATTAGACTATCAAGTTTATGAAGATGTAAATGATTATGGTGGTTCGTTTGCTAATCAAATCAAAGCTGCAACTGATACTTATGGTGTTAAAATTGTAACCGACTTAACTTTAGGTTATAAAATATCTAAAGCATTCAAAATAACTTTAGGTGCAAATAACTTACTAAATGTTTATCCTGATCAACAAGATGACTGGGTTGAAGCTGGTGGATATTGGGATGCCGTTCAAATGGGATTTGGAGGAGCTTACTACTATGCTAGATTAGGATTTAAATTCTAAAATAATAATTATATATATTTTTAAAATCCTGAGTGTTATGCTCAGGATTTTTTTTTTTGATATGTGAATTATATAATTCTTATTGTTAATTCTATAAGACTTGATGTTTAAGCTTACAGTAAATTTGTAAAACATTAATATTAAAACTTAAATTATGAAAACATTTTTTTTAGC